>JAITWU010000121.1 GCA_031285115.1 Azonexus sp.
TTGACCGCTGCCGTTGCGCCAGCGGGATTCACCAGGTTGTAGCTGATCTTCGAGCGGGTGTCGGTGTAGCTGTAGTTGGCGTCAACCATCAGCTTGCCGAACATCTGACGCAGACCAAAGCCGAGCGAATGACTGCGATCCGTCGAGGCAACTTCCCACTGGTTACCCCAAGAGTGGCTGAGGCTGGAATCTGGCGAGAGACAGAGGATAGCTCGCATCAAATTTTCTTGAAGCGTCAAGCCTTGATTCCAGAAAGCATTACCGCCATCGGAGCAAACGCCGTTGGTGGCGGAGATAACTCCCTGGGTGCCCCCTTGCGACCCTCGCTGTTTCTGCCGACCATTCTGGTAGGAATAGAAGGCATAAAAGTTGGTCTCCCGGCTGGGCTGGTAATTCAGATCAAAATTGATCGAATCCTGCGCTTCATCGGTACGGCCAAAGGCGGAATCGGGGTAGTTCACCCGCTTCAACTGGATGCTCGTGCCAAGATCCAGTTCCGGCGTGATGATGTGGTTGTAACGCAGATTGAGGATATTCTGATCCCGGTCTGCCACATCGAACTTGCGGCCCAAGGGGTTGACGTTACTACCCAGCAGGTTGATCAAGGAGATCTGGTTAGTTGCCGTTGGCACGATGCCGTTGGCTTCGAGAATCACCCCGGCGTCGACTTCGGCATAATTCGCGTAGGGATCGTAGTTCGAGCCATCACGGTTGTCGTACTCGTAAGAAACACGCAGCGTGCCGTTTTCGGCAATGGCGCGATTGGTGTAGCCAACCTTGAACTTGTGCTCCTTGGTTTTATCCACTTCGCGGTAGCTGCGCTCGATTTGTTCGTACTCGTAGCTGCCGTTCACGCTGGCAAAATTGCTCAGACGGTAATCGGCGCTGATGGAACCCAGATACTCCTTGCGATCCCAGGGGATGTTGCCGAAGTGATTGACCTGATAACCCGCCGTCGTATTCGCCAGATTGATGAGCACCGCCTGACCGTTGATCCGGCCCCAGTAGCCGGTACAGCCGCCATAGGTCAAGGTGTTTTTACCGTTAACGTCTGCTACATCGTAGGTGGCGTTCCGATTACAGTTGTAGAAAGTGGTGTCGTTATCCGTCTCGAAATAACGCCCGCGAATCTTGATTCCGAGCGCATCGACCGGCTTCAAGGCAAAGGACAAGTCAATCAGGGTCGTGTCGATCTTGGCGTCGGCGTGATCCTTGTAGAGCGCCGCCGTGCTGTTCCACGGTACGGTCGACGTCACGCCGGGAATCGTCACATTGGGATTGGTCGTGTAAGGCTGGAGTTTGTCATCCTGTTTCGACCGGGCCAGTGAAACGACTGCCGTGAACTTCCCTTTGTAGAAATCCGGGAAGTTGCGGGCGTATTCACCCTTGACGTTGTAGTAGTCATTGTCCGGGTAGAGGTCAAAAAATTGCGTCTGAACGCCGCCCACGGCAGCCGTCAGGCCATTAACCGTTGCCGCTACCGGCCACGGATTTTCCCAGGTCAAGGTGTCGATATGGTTGCGGAACAACGAAGCGGAAACCGATAGATTGAACTGACTGAGATCGTTGGCGTAATTGAGGCCCGCCAGAAAATCGTGCGTGTCGTAATCAATCGGCTCGGCCATTTCGGTGCTGTAAGTGCCGCCGCCGGTCGCTGTGCCAACGGCGGAAAAAGGCCGAGCGCCTTCGCGTTTTTCGTTGGTATAGCTGGCAAAGACTTTCCACTTGCCTTCTTCGCCCAGGTTCATATCCAAACGAGCGCCGCCTTTTTTGCGGGTCAGGCTGAGATCACCTTCCGCTGTGGCCGCCAGGGCGGCAGACATCCCGGCGCGCGCAAAGATTTGTTGGTCAGCAGCAGTAGCGCCATTGAACGCCGTGCCCGCGCCATTGACGCCGCCCGGATTGATGCCATTGGCCCGCGCTTGCGGCGAGAGTTTGAGATTACCGCTGCCGTCGCCAACAAAGAGCGATTTCCAGTTGGTCGTAAAGACATGCCGCGTTTCGTTGAAGAAGGTACGCACGCGCCAGTCGTTGTAACGGCCAAAGCGGAGCGCCGCGTACTGGTCGTCATTGCTGATGCCGCCGCCAAAGGCTTCAAAGTAATTGGCCGACTGCTGGTTTTCCACCTCGACGTGGAAGTTGTTGAGGTAAATACCATCGGTCAGATCTTTGTAGCGCACGAAGCCGCGCCGCTTTTCGTTGCCGCTGACACTGATGCCACCGGCTTCGACATTGCCGCGATAGACCCAGCCGCTGTCACCCGCTTTAGTCCAGGGCTTGACCATGTCCGGGTCGACAAAGAGGAAGCCGGTTGGGGTGCGCGGGTTTTCGTTAGCGCCCAGACCATCCGGGTCTCTGATTTCAAAGTTATAGACGGCGCGGGGGTTCAAGGCATTGCCGAGCCAGGTATCGACGCCCTGGCCGGAATCTGCGAGGGCCATCTGGCTGATCGCCATGCCAACGCCGAGGGCGATGGTGGTCAAGCGAACCGGCAGGCGGGTAGTACGAATCGAACGAACAGATTTTTTCATGATTTTCTCCTCCTCTGCCAATTAGCGCTGGAACCGTTGACCGGCAGGGTGGTTGCTGCCGTGGATCATCGAGTGGCAGTTCTGGCAGGAACGACCCATGACACGAGAGTTGTTGGCTGCGCCCGGATTGATGTTGGCGACAGCGTTACCCGGATTGTTAAGGATGCTGCCGCCACCGCCTTGAGTCATGCTGCTGTTGTAGAGAATCGACGGATGGTTGGTCGCAAAGTGGCACTGGATACAGAGTTGCGGCCTCGAAGCACGCAACAACTTGTCCTGATTCGAGCCATGCGGGAAGTGGCAGTTGATGCAGCTTTCACGCACCGGCGCGTGTTCCCAGATGAACGGCCCGCGCTTTTCGGCGTGGCAGGTGTAGCAAACGTCATTGACGCTGTCGGCCTTCAACAGCGGACGGGTCACCGTGCCATGCGGGTTGTGGCAGTCGACGCAAGACATCTTGCCTTCGAGCACGGGCATGTGCGAACGCTTCATGAATTCGTGGCGCTGTTGCTGGTGGCATTGGACACAGGTCTCAACAATGCTCTGCTTCGCTAACAGGCTGTTTACAGAGGCTTTTTCCATCGGATTGTGACAATCCGAGCAAGCCAGATGGTTGGTCGCATGGATGGAGCCTTCCCAGTGCATCCGGTTGCCACCTTTGTGACAATCCGGCGTTAAGGTCAAGGCTCTGTAAAAACGCCGTATTTACCGACTACGAGAGGAATTCAGCCAGCATCGACAGCCCATGATGCGCTGTTGACCAACATGAAAAAATGACGTGATTTGAGCAGGTATTTTTCGTCGTTTGGCCTGTAATCCTGTTTTTCATAAAACCACTGTTAACGCTGTCATGGTTATACAGTGTTAAGGCCCATGCACACTCAAAATTTGTCGAATTGTATACAGAATTTTCACAAAAATTTTACAAAATTGGCGTCTTGAGGAAATTTCATTGAAAACGCCAATCTGGCGCTATCGCGCTGCCGCTTGTTTTTCCCGGTTCGCGGCGGGTTGCCCGCCGCGCTACAGGTTTCTCATCTCCCCTCGCCCGCCTGCGGGAGAGGGGCCGGGGGTGAGGGCGGGGTTTCTATGGCTGTTACAAAAATAAATCAGACGGTTTTGGTATTTCGCATGAGGCCCACATGTATCAGCCGCCTCGGCGCGATCATCCCTCTCCCCTTGCGGGGTGAGGGCGGGGTTTCGCAAAGCACTGCTTTGCGCCGCCCGAACGGGTGAGCCATGCAGGGCGAACCCTCCAGGGAAAGAGGGAGAGGGG
>JAITWU010000132.1 GCA_031285115.1 Azonexus sp.
GAATAAAAAGGCGGCGTGTGCTCCAGCCATTGACCGCGCAGCCAGCGTTCGATCTGCGGGCTGGCATCGAGAAAACGGCGCTCCAGTTCGAGCAGGGGGCCGGTGAGGGCGGTGGTGAGATGGGGAACCATGTTGTTGCCGGAATGAAATGAATAGCGGCCTGCATGTTACACCGCAGCGGCGGCGAAAATCGCGGGATTGACTCAGGCGTCCGCTACCCAGTCTTCAACCGCCAGAATGCCGCCGGGAATCCGGGCAAACGCCTGGTCGTGCGTGACGAGGGTCGAGCCGCTGGCGATGGCATGGGCGGCAATCATCATGTCGAGCGCCCCGAAGGTGATGCCCGAAACCGCGCAGGAAGCCCGCAAATCGCCATATACCGCAGCGGCTGCGCTGTCCCACGGCAAAACCTCGACGCGCAGGAGAAATTCCCGGATCAGGCGCGTCAGGGCGGCGGGATGACCTTTGCGGGCCAGCCCGTAAAGCAATTCGGCCTCGCTGACGACTGACAGAACAATGCCGTCCATCGGCAGCCGCGCCAGCCGCTCGCGGACTTGGGGCGGATTTCCCCGGATGACGTAACTCGCCATATTGGTATCGAGCATGAAGCGGCTCAAAACAGGTTCCTTTCCGTGGCTGGCGAATCTTCCCGTTCGGCCATGAAATCGGCGGGAATCTCTGTTTTGTCGGCTAGTTCAAAAAACGACTGCCACGAATCGGGCTTGGGCGACAAGACAACCTCGCCGGTATTGGCGTCGCGGCGGATAAACACTTCTTTGCCGGCGAAACGGAACGCCATCGGCAACCGTACTGCCTGACTTCGCCCCGTGGTGAATAATTTGGCTGTTGCGGGCATGTGGCTCTCCTGTTGATAGATACCAAAAGGATATATCAAATGTTGGAACGTATCAACGATAGCTACCGTTGCCAGCGCCCCTATCGGAAAACGGGTAGAATCCGCGCCTTTCGCCCGTTATTGGAACTGCCGTGCTCGTCGCCGCCAACATCACCATGCAATTCGGGGCTAAGCCCCTGTTTGAGAATGTCAACGTCAAATTTGGCGAGGGCTACCGTTATGGCCTGATCGGGGCCAACGGCGCTGGTAAATCGACCTTCATGAAAATCCTCTGCGGCGCGCTGGAGCCGAGCGCGGGCAATGTTTCCAAAGAGGTGACCGAGCGCATGGCCTATCTGCGCCAGGATCAGTTCGCTTTTGAAGACCGGCGCGTGCTCGATGTCGTGATGATGGGCCACGAAGAACTGTGGGCTGCTATCCAGGAACGCGACGCCATCTACGCCAACCCGGAAGCGAGCGAGGACGATTACATGCGCGCCGCCGAACTCGAAGGCAAGGTCGGCGAATACGACGGCTACACGGCGGAAGCGCGGGCCGGGGAACTGCTGCTCGGCGTCGGCATCCCGACCGCCCAGCACGATGGTTTGATGAGCGCCGTCGCGCCCGGCTGGAAATTGCGTGTGCTCCTCTGTCAGGCGCTGTTCGCCAATCCGGACATCCTGCTTTTGGATGAGCCGACCAACAACCTCGACATCGACACCATCCGCTGGCTCGAAGACATCCTGAACGAGCGCGAATCGACCATGGTCATCATCAGCCACGACCGCCACTTTTTGAATCAGGTGTGCACCCACATGGCCGATCTCGACTACGGCAAAATCCAGATTTACCCCGGCAATTACGACGATTTCATGGAAGCCTCGGCGCAGGCCCGCGCCCGCCAGCAGGCGGCCAACAGCAAGGCCAAGGAGCGCATCGCCGAATTGCAGGATTTCGTCCGCCGCTTTTCGGCCAATAAATCCAAGGCCAAGCAGGCAACCAGCCGGATGAAACTGATCGACAAATTGAAGCCGGAGGATGTCAAACCCTCCTCGCGCCAATACCCGTGGATTCGCTTCGATTATGACGAGAAACAGAAACTGCACCGCCAGGCGGTCGAAATCGAAAATCTCGCCTTCGCTTATCCGGGCAGCGAGCGGAAGATTTTTGAAAATCTCACTATCACCATCAACGCCGGTGAAAAAATCGCCGTCATTGGCGAAAACGGCGTCGGTAAAACGACCTTTTTGAAACTCCTGATGGGCGAACTACAGCCCGGTTACGGCACCATCAAATGGGCCGAAAAAGCCAACCCTGGCTATTACGCGCAAGACCACAGTGGCGAATTCGCCGGGACGCAAAGCCTGACCGAATGGATCGTCGGCTACGCCCGCGCTTCGATTGAAGACGGCGGCGACCTCGAAACCCTGGTGCGCGGCACCCTGGGGCGGCTCCTCTTTTCCGGCGATGAAGTCAAAAAGCCGGTCAATGTCATCTCCGGCGGCGAACAGGGGCGCATGTTGTTCGGCAAACTGATGCTGTCGCGCCCCAACGTGCTGGTCATGGATGAGCCGACCAACCACCTCGACATGGAATCCATCGAGGCGCTCAACACCGGCCTCGAAAAATTCTCCGGCACCCTGATTTTCGTCTCGCACGACCGCGA
>JAITWU010000169.1 GCA_031285115.1 Azonexus sp.
CAGATCGTCCATCAATGCTTGCCTTCCACTTGAAGAAGTTCGCATAATACGTTGATTTTAATGACACAGTAAGACTAAGTGCCTGGTTATCTATTGTTACAGCCAACATATGGCAACCATAGGTTATTTGCTGAACGGCGCTGCCGCTTACTGTGCTATCCGGCCTCACGCCACCTCGGCCATTTTCTTCAAGGTCACATAGTCGATCTTGCCCGTGCCGAGGAGCGGCAGGGCGTCGACCCGCTGGATTTTGCGTGGCACGGCCAGTTCCGGCAGACCCAGTTCGCGGACTTTGGCCGCCAGCATTTCGCGGTTGAGGTTGGCGTCGGTGGTAAACAGCACCAGCGCCTCGCCCTTGGCGGCATCGGGCTGGCTGGAGATGGCGTGCTGGTGGGCGGGCGAAGCGGCGGCAGCGAGTTTTTCGGCGACTTCGAGGCTGATCATTTCCCCGGCGATTTTGGCAAAACGCTTGACCCGGCCAACGATTCTGAAAAAACCATCGGCGTCGATGTCGACCACATCGCCGGTTTCGTACCAGCCTTCGCCGACATCGGAAACCGGCGGCTGCAAAACGCCGGGTTGGTCGGCTTTGAGGTAACCGGCCATGACGTTCGGCCCGCGCACGTGCAGGATGCCGCCTGTGTCGATGCCGGGCACGCTGACGAGGCGGTGTTCGACGCCCGGCAGCAGGTTGCCGACGGTGCCGGTGCGGTAGGCCATCGGCGTGTTCACCGCGAGCACGGGGGCGGTTTCGGTCGCGCCGTAGCCTTCAAAAATGCGCACGCCGAATTTCTCGAACCAGTCGGCGCGTACCGTTTCCGAGAGCTTTTCCGCCCCGGCGACGACATAGCGCAGGCGGTAAAAATCGTAAGGATTGGCGAAGCGGGCGTAATTGCCGAGAAAGGTCGAGGTGCCGAAAAGCACGGTGCAGGAACGGTCGTAGGCGAGTTCGGGAATCACCCGGTAATGCAGGGGCGAGGGGTAGAGGAACAGACTCGCGCCGGTCAGCACCGGCAGCAGCGCCCCGGCGGTGAGGCCGAAGGAGTGGAAAATGGGCAGGGCGTTCAAGACTTTGTCATCGACCGAAAAGTCGATCACCGCCCGGATCTGCCCGATATTGGCGAGAATCGCCCGGTGCGGCAGAACCACGCCCTTGGGTTTGCCTTCGGAGCCGGAGGTAAACAGCACCACTGCCGCTTCTTCCGGCGAAGCGCGCAATTCAAAGCAGCGCGGAAAATGGATCGCCCACAGCATGAGCCACAGTTTGTCGCCCAAGCCGATTTTTTCCCGGATGTCTTCGAGGTAATGGATTTGCGCCCCTTGCAGCCCGGCGAGCTTGCCGCCCAGCTTGGCCTGCTCGACGAAGGCGCGCGAGGTGATGATGGTTTTGACTTGCGCCGCGGCGCAGGCGGCCTGCATGGCTTCCAGCCCGGCGGTGTAATTGAGCATGGCCGGGACGCGCAAACGGGCGCTGAGGCCAAAAATGAGGCCGAGCGTCGGCGCGAGGTTGGGCAGCAGCAGGCCGACCTTTTCCCCCGGCTGGCTCAGGCGCTCGACCTGACGGCCCAGAATGAGCGCCATTTTGAGCAGGTCGTTGTAGGAGTATTCGATCTGTTTGATGTCTTCGAGCAAGCGGCGGCGGCGGCCAAAAATCTCGGCGGCGTCGCACAGCGCCCCGTACAAGGTTTGCGGCGGGCGTGAGGCGAAGATCATCTCCTGCATCAATTTGCGCATCTGCACCCCGGCCCGGTGCCGCCGCAATTTGGCGGTCGGCGCTTCCGGCATGGGAAAATGCGCGGCGGGCAAAACCGTGAGGCGGATTTTCGGGAACACTTCTTTCGGATATTTGCCGGAAAGGCGCGAAAAATAAGAGCGCGAAGCGCCATCGAGGCGCACCGGAATCACCGTCGCGCCGGTCTTGGCGGCGACAAAGGCGGGGCCGTCGTAGACCTTCATCAAGGAGCCGGTCACGGTTAGCCGCCCTTCCGGGAAGATGACCACCGGGCGGCCCGATTCGATCAGGCGGATGACCCGCTTCATGGCCATCGGGCTGGTTGGATCGACCGCCAGATAATCGACCTGCGAGAGCAGAAGGCGGAACCAGAAGTTTCTGACCACCCCGGTATGGACGACAAAAACCGGGTCAATCGGCAGAAACAGGCCAAGCAAAAGGCCGTCGATAAAGGATTCGTGATTGGCGATGACGAGGAGCCGCCCGGCTGAAAAATCGGCTTGCCGCCACTCGACATCAACGCGGAACAGCAAGCGGGCAACCGCCCGCAACAGAGGCCGCGACAACGACCGTATCAGTTTGCGCATCAGGTGTTCTCCTTCAGGTAGTCGAGCACATTGGTAAAAGTGGTTTCGAGCACGGCCCGGTCGATCCAGAACCAGACTTCCTTGCCGATTTTTTCCGAAGCCAGCGCCCCGGATTCATGCAATACCTTGAGATGGTGGGAAACCGTCGACCGCGCCAGCGTCGACGCCTCGGCAATCTGCCCGACATTCAAACGCTCGCCCGGCTCGAACAGCAACAGAATGCGCTGGCGGTGCGCATCGCCCAAGGCAAGAAAAATCCGCGACATGGCGGCCCACTCGGGCGGGATGGTTTGGGTGTAATTGGCTTTCATGTCGATGATCTTAGTTATATCGACACGATGATGTCAAGGGGGTGTCAGAGCAATCGCATTCAAGGGGAGAGAGGCGTTTCGGCCAGCAATCGCCGTCGTTCCGGCAGACGCAGGAGCGGCAACACCTCGCAGAAGCGTAATTCCTTTTCGTCAGCAATCACAACGCCCGCCCAGCCTGCGCGGATTTCTCGGGCAACGGCGTGCAGCCGTTCGCGCCAGTGGGTGATGACGGCGATCCAGTCGGGAAATTCCGCCGGGTCAAAGATTTTCTGCCCGGCATCGCCAACGCCGTGAACGCCGGGCAGGATGTCGTTTTCACCGGCAACGCCAGCAAACGCCGGTTTGTCGCCAAGCACTTTGGCGAACACGACGGCGGCGACTTCATCATTGACCAGCGCCGCGTAGATGGGCAACTGTGGCTCGGTCAGGCGCTGGCTGCCCCAGTTTTTGACGTCGATGGCGGCCCCGGTTTTGTAGTCGATGATGATCTGGCGGCCATCGGCCAGACGGTCGATGCGGTCGACCACGACATTGACGCCGATGCCTTCGATCTCGACCGCCGTCCGCTGCTCGCAGGCGATGACCGCGAACGGCGCGGGCCGCCCGGCTTCAAAGGCGAGCCAGACGGCCAAGAGTTTTGCCAGCCGCGCCGCTTCCAGCTCGCGGAAGCGGGCGGGCAGCGTGATCCGCCGGTCGGTTTCAAAACGGGCGATGGCTTCAGTGACGGCGGCGGCAATGCGTTCGCTCAAAGCCGTTTGGTCGAGCGCGGCGAGCGTTTGCGAATCCTGCGTATCCCGCCAGAACAACTCCAAAGCGCCGTGCGCCAGCGAGCCGCGATCCGCCGGGTCAAGCCCTTCGACCGGCTCGACAAACGCCTCAGCGCCGAGGCGGTATTGATAAAAAGCCCAAGCCGGACAAATGGCCTGAGCGCGCAGCAGCCAACTGCCGCCGCTGACTTTTTCGCCGGTCGCCAGAGGCGGCGCGGCGGCATCGTCGAGACGCTCAATCGGCCCGCCAGCAACGGCCAGACGGGTGGCGACAGTCGATAACTCCGGCGGCGACCAATCCAGTTGCGGCAACCCGGCGAGCAGCGGACTGGGCCGCAAAACGCGGTTGCCATCGGCCAGGGCGCAGGAAAACACCACTTCCGGGGCCGAACGCAGCAGGCGGGCATGGACGCGGCGGGCGAAATCCAGCTCGACTTCGGCGCTGGCGTGGGCGCTGCCCGCCGCCCGCTGGATTTCGACCGGCAGCAGCGGGTTGGGCCGGGGCGGCGGCGGCCATTGGTCGTCATTCATGCCCATCACCCACAGGGCGTCGAATTCGAGACCGGCGCTTTCGAGCGTGCCAAGAACCTGCAAAGCCGGTTGCCCCTGCGTTTCCGGCTGAAAAATACGCTGGCGGCACAATTGCCCGAGACGGCGCACGGCTTCGCTCTGGCTCAGATTGCCGAGCAGCGGGTCGAGGCGGGCGAAGGCTGCGAGCATCTCAGCGAACGCGCGGCGGGCCTGAAATTCGCGGCTCGACAGCGTTCGCTCGC
>JAITWU010000187.1 GCA_031285115.1 Azonexus sp.
GAGATGGTTGTGAAGGCGGCGCGCGCCGGTTTCGAGGTCTTGGCCGCCATTTCCGCCCCGACTTCGCTGGCGATAGAAATGGCCGAACGCTCCGGCATCACCCTGTGCGGCTTTGTCCGGCGCGGGCAGGCCGAGGTCTACACCCATCCGCAGCGCATCGTCGCCGCCTAGTTTTCATTCGATGCCAACCGTTGGCCGTCGGGCCGTATCGGAAGGTAACATTGATGGTCGCCATAACAGAAAGCAAAAGCCGTGAGCACCCGGTCAGAACGATCCACCATCCCCATGCCCCATCTCCAGTTGCTGGCCCCTGTCGGCTTTCCGCTGGTAGCCCCCGGCGAACCGCTGCTGCCCCTGATTACGCAAACCTTGCGGGCCAACGGCCTGAATCTTGAGGACAACGACATTCTGGTAGTTACCCAAAAAATCGTCTCCAAGTCGGAAAACCGCTATGTCCGCCTCGATACTGTCCAAGCCTCGGCCCGGGCCAGAGAACTCGCCGCCATCTGCGGCAAGGACGAGCGTGTGGTCGAGATGGTGTTGCGCGAATCCGACCGTGTCATCCGTTGCGCCAAAGATGTTCTGATCGTCCGCCATCGCCTTGGTTTCGTCTGCGCCAACGCCGGTATCGACCGCTCGAACATTGACGCGGGCGACGAGCAGATCCTGTTGCTGCCGGAAAATCCTGATCTCAGCGCCGCCACGCTCCAGCGGCAGATTGGCGTCGAATGCGGCGTTGCCATCGGCGTCCTGATCGTCGACAGCTTCGGTCGCCCCTGGCGGCTCGGCACCTGCGGCGTCTGCCTCGGCTCTGCCGGTATCGTCGCCCTCAACGACTATCGCGGCAAACCCGATCTCGAAGGCCGCAAGATGGAAATCACCCAGGTCGCCCAGGCCGATGAAATCGCGGCGGCGGCTTCCATTCTCATGGGGCCGTCCGATCAATCCCTGCCGATCATTGTCATGCGCGGCCTCGACTTTGCCGGGCCGGGCTGCGCCGCCGACTTGCTGCGCCCGCCGGAACAGGACTTGTTCCTGTGACTGCCGCCAGGCATTACCTCGCCCTCTGCGGCGGCGTCGGCGGCGCCAAGCTGGCGCTCGGCCTGAGCCATGTGCTGCCGCCCGACCAATTGACCATCGTCGTCAATAATGGTGATGACTTTGACTATCTTGGCCTCACCATCTGCCCCGACCTCGACACCGTGACCTATACCCTGGCCGGTCTCGCCCACCCGCAGCAGGGCTGGGGGCGCGATGAAGAAAGCTGGGCGGCGCAGGCCGTGCAGCAGGCACTTGGCGTCGAGCCGTGGTTCCAGCTTGGCGACAAGGATCTCGGCCTGCATCTGGCGCGCCGCGCCATGCTGGACGCAGGCCAACCCCTGAGCGCCGTTACGGCCAGCATCACGCGCGGCTTCGGCATCGCGCACGCCGTTTCACCGATGACCGACGACACCGTCCGCACGCTGGTCGATACCGACGCCGGTCTCTTGCCGTTTCAGGATTATTTCGTCCGCCAGCGTTGCGCCCCCGTCGTCCGCCGACTTTGTTACCCCGGCGCTGACAGCGCCCGGCCCGCGCCTTCTTTCCTCGCGGCCCTGAATGATCCGCAACTGGCTGGCGTCATCATCTGTCCCTCGAACCCCTATCTCAGCATCGACCCCGTTCTCGCCCTGCCCGGCGTCCGCCCTGCCCTGCGTCAGCTCGCAGCGCCGGTCATTGCCGTCGCCCCGATCGTCAGCGGCAGCGCCATCAAAGGGCCGACGGCAAAAATCATGCGCGAACTGGGGCTTGATCCCTCGGCCTTGGCCGTCGCCCGCCATTACGGCGACCTGCTCGACGGCTATATCATCGACGCGGGCGACATGTCCGCCGCCCGCCAATCCGGCGCGACACTGCCGCTACACGCCTGCGACATCATCATGAAAACCCTCGACGACAAAATCCGTCTGGCCCGCCACTGCCTCGATTTCGCCAACGAACTGGCGCATCGGCCAAGGGCCGGAGGTTAATCCGGTGCGCCGCCTCTATGCTCTGGTGCCGCTGAAAAACCTGTCCTGCGCCAAAACGCGGCTCGCCAACGCCCTCGCCGACGCTGACCGGAGCGCCCTGGTCATGGCGATGGCGCATGATGTCACGGTCGCGCTGGCGCAATCGCGCTTGATCGAGCGCGTCGTCCTCGTCAGCGATATTGCCGACTTGCCTGATCTGATCGGCGTTCCCGGCGTCACCCGCTATATTCCCGCCAGCGCCTGCGGCCTCAATGAAGATTTGAGCGAGGCCGCCGTCTGGGCTGGCGACCAGGGCGCGACCGATGTCCTCATCGCCCACGCCGACCTGCCTTTGCTCACCCCGGCGCTGATCGACCGTTTCGCCCAAGCCACCCGCCCCGGAGAATTGCGCATTGCCCCTTGCAAGCACGATTCCGGCACCAATCTGCTGCTCGCCCCGCTGCCGCTGCCGCTGGTCTATGGCGCGGGCAGTCTGGCGCGTTTTCAGTCGCTGGCTGCGGCGGCGGGACTCTCCTGCGATCTTTGGCGCAACCCGATGCTGGCGATGGACATCGACGAACTGGCCGACTACGAGGCGCTGCAATTTCTGTGTCAACACGGCAGTTTCAGGAACAGCGCCACCGCCGCGCTGCTGCGCCGCCAGATGGGCCAGATGGGCCGGAGCTTGCGCACCGAGATTCAACCCCAACTGCGCTATGGGTCAAGTTTTCACAAAAAAATCGCTCTATTCTCGACTTGACACAGGATTTTCATGTTCGCTGTTCAGTGCCTGAGGATTTGCCATGTATCCAGCGCCATTCCGGTATCACCGGCCCGCTTCCCTGAAAGAAGCCATACTGATGCTGTCCGCCCTGGGCGAAACCGCCAAACCCCTGGCGGGCGGCCAGACGCTCATTCCCGTTTTGAAACTGCGCCTGGACGAACCGACGGATATCGTTGATATCGGTCGCCTCCCTGATTTGCGCTTCGCCAGAAAAGAAAACGACTGGATTCAGATCGGCGCCCTGTCGTCGCACGGCTGGATCGCCAAATCCGACATCGCCAGCGCGATTCCCATCGTCCGGGACTGCGCTGGCGGCATCGCCGACGCCCAGGTGCGCAGCCTCGGCACCATCGGCGGCTCGGTCAGCGCCGCCCACCCCAATTGCGACTGGCCAGCCCTGCTCCATGTCCTCGATGCCGAAGTCGTCTGCTCCGGCCCCAATGGCGACCGCCAGGTTCCCGTCGATCAATTCATCAGCGACGCCTACACAACGACGCTGGCAACGGATGAACTGGTCACGTCGCTGCGCTTCAAGGCGCCCGCCGCTGGCAGCGGCGGCGCTTATATCACCTACAAGAAGGCGGCGGCGGCCTTTCCCGTCTGCTCGGTTGGCATCCAGTTGACGCTCGGCGCGGGCAACCTGTGCCAGGATCTCCGCATCATCATGGGCGGCGCCGGGCCGACGCCGCGCCGCGCGCTTGAGGCCGAGCGCGAACTGCGCGGTCGGGAAATCAACCCGCAACTCTGGGCGCGCGCCGCCGACGCCGCCATCGCCGTCGCCGAACCGGACAGCGACACGCGCGGCGACACCGCCTACAAACGCCAGTTGCTGCGCGGCCTGATTCTGAAAGTTGCCGATGTCGCCATGCTGCGTTGCGCCAATACCAAGATCGAGGGGAGTCATATTTATGCCTAATGCCGCCCAGTTGGTGACCATCGAAGTCACCGTCAATGGTGAAAAATACCGTCGCCAGGTCGAACCGCGCATGTTGCTGGTCGAATTCATCCGTGAGGAACTCGATCTCACCGGCACCCATATCGGCTGCGATACCAGCTACTGCGGCGCCTGCACCGTGCAGCTCAACGGTTCGCCGGTCAAATCCTGCACCCTGCTGGCCGTTCAGGCCGACGGTGGCGAGATTCTCACCGTCGAAGGACTGGAGAAGGACGGACAACTGCATCCCCTGCAAAAATCCTTCTCGGAACATCATGGCTTGCAATGCGGCTACTGCACGCCGGGTATGCTCATGTCGGCGCACGCGCTGCTTGAACAGAATCCCCAGGCCGACCGCAAGGCCATCCGCAAGGCGCTGGCTGGCAACGTCTGCCGCTGCACGGGCTATCAGAACATCCTGAAAGCCGTCGAAGCGGTCGTCAACGAAACAAAGGGAGGCCAATAATGGAAATGAAATTTTCCGGCGAATTTGCGGTTTCACCGCCTCCGGCAGAAGTATTCGATCTGCTCTCCGATCCGCAGAAATTCGCGCCGTTGCTGCCGACCTTTTCCAGCCTCGAAATGATCGACGCCAACACCGCCCAGGTCAAAGTCTCGGTCGGCATCGGCAAGATTCGCGGCACCGCCACCACCCAGCTTACGCTGACCAAAAAAGTGGCGCCCAGCCACGCCGCCTATGTCGGCACCGGCAAGGTCATGGGCGGCGTCTACAGCATGATTTCGTCCTACGATCTGGAACCCCGGGGCAGCGGCACCCTGGTCAAATGGCAGGGCGAGGTGCAACTGGTCGGCAAGATACTTTCCCTGGCTGGCGGCGGTATGCGCGGCTATGCCGAGCAGGAGATCAACGCCGTCATCAACAGCCTGCGCCAGGCCATGTCGCCGGAATATCAGCAGGAGCTTGCGGCGCGCAAAAAAGCGCAGGCCGAGCAGAAATCCGGCTGGTTCTCCGGCCTCATGCGCAAATTGCACAAATCGGAAGGCAGCGCCGCCGCGCCCGCCGTCGACGAGGAAGCCGCCAACGCAGCCTACACCGCCGCACTCACCGCTGGCTGGAGCGGCGGCGACCTGACCCCCGAGGACATCACCCCGGTGCTGACGCCGCTCCGTTCCCTGGCCCGGGTCAACGATTTCCCGGACATCGTCAAGCGCCAGGCCAGCGACAAATGGGTGCACGCCCCCCTGTCACGCAAGGAAGACAGCCGTCTGGTGCGGGGCCAAGGGCTGTTCGTCGATGATTACAAGGTCGATGGCATGGTGCATATGGCTCTGGTGCGCTCGCCCTACGCCCACGCCCGCATCGTCCGCATCGACACCAGCAAGGCCGAGAGCCTGCCCGGCGTGCTCTGCACCCTCACCGGCAGCGAGATCGCCAAGGTATGCAATCCCTTCATGCAGATCGGTCCGGGCGAAGCGCAGAATATCCGCGATTTCCCCCTGGCCGTGGAAAAAGCCATCCACCAGGGCGAACCCGTAGTCGCCGTGGTCGCCGAGAATCCGCGCCTCGCCACCGATGCCGCGCAACTGGTGGAAGTCGAATACGAGGCGCTGCCGGTCGCCGTCGACTGGCAATCGGCGCTCGAAGACAAATGCGTTCTCCATCCGGGCATGGGCACCAATCACCATTGGCATGGCGTCTTTGAATTCGGCGAGGTGGACAAGGCTTTTGCCGAGGCCGCCCATGTCGTCAAGATCGGCCAGATGGATTTCCACCGCTTTGCCAGCACGCCGCTCGAAACCAATGCCGTGGTCGCCACCTGGCAGCCTTTCGGCGGCGTTGATTTCTTCTGCAACAACTCCTTCCCGGCCATCGCCGTGCAGATGATCGCGCCAGCGCTCGGCCTCTCCATCGACCAGATCCGCTGCAAGACCCATGACATCGGCGGCAGCTTCGGCAACAAGATCGGCACTTATCCCTACATGACGCTCGCCGCCATGGCCTCGAAGAAACTCGGTGGCCGACCGGTGAAGTGGATCGAAACCCGCAACGAAAACATGCTGGCCGGCGGTCATGGCAGCGAACGGGTTTATCTCGATACCGAAGTGGCCCTCGACAAGGACGGTCTCATCACCGCCGTGCGCTCGCGCCATATCGACGATTGCGGCGCTTATCCGCGTTACGAGCCGCTCGGCTGCGTCATCTGGTCGCAGGTGTTGCCAGCGGTCTACAAGACGCGCAACTTCAGGATTGATTTCAACCAGGTCGTCACCAACAAGGGGCCAGCCGCGCCCAACCGCGGTTATTCGCGCTTGCAGCAATTGTGGTTCATGGAGCGCATCATCGACATCTGCGCCCACGAACTGAACATTCCCGGCGACGAAATGCGCCTGCGCAACTACATCCGCGAGTTCCCCTACACGACGCCCAACGGCTGCGTGTACGACTCCGGCAATTACCCCCTGATGCTGGAAAAAGCCAAGGCCCTGATCGACTGGGACGGCTGGAAGAAAAAGCAGGCGGCGGCGCGCGCCGAAGGCCGCTGGCTCGGCATCGGCATCGGCACGACGCTCGATTCCGGCACCAACAATTTCGGCCAGGCGCGCATCGTCAATCCCTATCTGCCGTTCTCCGGCAACTCGGAAGTCGCCACCATCAAGCTCGACCTCGATGGCGGCGTGGTCGTCATGCTCGGCTCGACGCCCTCCGGCCAGGGGCATGAGACAACCACGGCCCAGGTGGTGGCCGACGAACTCGGCATCCGCCCGGACATGATCGAGGTGCGCACCGGTTTCGACACCACTTTCAACAGCCACGGCGGCCATTCCGGCTCCTACGCCAGCCAGTTCGCGGTCACCGGCCTGTCGGCGGTGCACGGCGCCTGCCAGAAGCTGAAGAAGGAACTGAAGATGCTCGCCGCCTTCGCCCTGGAGGCCAGCGAGGACGATCTGGAATTCGGCATCGGCCAGCAGGGGCCGGAACTGCGCGTCAAGGGCACCGACCGCAGCATCAATTACTGGGCGCTGTCGGCCATGGTCAACATCAATACCGCCGGCCAGCCGCCGGAACTGGCTGATGTGACCCTCAACATCCGCCACGTCTATCGCCCGCCCTTCCAGATTCCCGATGTCGAAAAGAAGATGGGCAACCTGACCCTGACCTACGCCGCCCAGTTGCACATCGCCGTCGTCGAGGTCGACCGCCAGACCTACGTGCCGAAAATCCTCGCCTACTCGGCGGTGGACGATTGCGGCAACGTCATCAACCCGAAGATCGTTGCCGGCCAGGTGCATGGCGCGACCATCCACGGCATTGGCGCGGCGCTCATGGAAAGCTTCATCTACGACAAGGAAGGCAATCTGCTGACCGCCTCGTTTACCGACTACACGCCAATCACGATCATGAACACGCCCGACCTGGCTTTCGGCGAAATAGAAACGCCCTCGCCGTTCAGCTACAACGGCGCCAAAGGCATGGGCGAAGGCGGCGGCGCGCCGCTGCACACCATGTCGGCGGCGATTCAGGATGCCCTGTTCGCGCAGAACGTCATCATCCGCAACTCGTTCAATTCGCCCGGCGATCTTTACGAAACCGTCAAGCGGGCAGATCGGCAGACAGCAGTCAAGGTAGAATCCCGCGCCAGTTGAGCGGCGAAAGGCGCACCATGACAGGCGGCAGGGAGGAAGCTCCAGCATTCGGTTCGATCGGCGAAATCGAGCAGCGTTTCGCCGCCCAGGGCTACATCGCCGACCGAATGCTGGCGACCACGCTGTTCCTCTCCGTCTCGCTCGGCAAACCGCTCTTTCTCGAAGGCGAGCCGGGCGTCGGCAAGACCGAAATCGCCAAGGTCATGGCTAGGGCGCTCGACACCGAACTGATCCGCCTGCAATGCTACGAAGGACTGGATAGCAACGCCGCCCTCTACGAATGGAATTACACGCGCCAGTTGCTCGAACTGCGCTTGCAGGAAGCGCGCGGCGTCGACCGGGCAGAGATCGGCGACAACCTTTTTTCCGAAGCCTTTTTGCTCCAGCGCCCGCTGCTCAAGGCACTGCGCAGCGAAGGCCGACGCCCGCCGGTGCTGCTGATCGACGAAGTCGACCGTTCCGACGAAGAATTTGAAGCCTTCCTCCTCGAAGTGCTCTCCGACTTCCAGATCACCATTCCCGAAATCGGCACCCTGCGCGCCCATCACACGCCTTTCGTCGTCCTCACCTCGAACCGCACGCGCGAAGTGCACGACGCCCTCAAACGCCGCTGCCTGTATCACTGGATCGACTACCCGACCTTCGCCCGCGAAGTCACGATCCTGCGCGCCCGCCTGCCGCAAGTCGAACTGCGGCTGGCCGGGCAGGTCTGCCGCTTCATGGAACTCTTGCGCGAGCACGACTTTTACAAGCGCCCCGGCATCGCCGAAACCATCGACTGGGCGCGCGCCCTCATGGCGCTGGGCGTCGCCGAACTGAACGCGGCAGCCGTCGATGAAACGCTCGGCTGCATTCTCAAATACCGCGGCGACAACGAAAAACTCTACCAGATGGGCCTCACCGGCCTCGTCGAAAAAGCCCTGATGCCAGGCCACGACCCTTCCGCCACCGGGCAGCCTGCCGCCTGACGGCGGCGCACAGGCTGGCGCAATGGGCGGTTTTGCCTTTATCTGGCGACAAAATGAATACATGGCAGCCTCCTTGGCGTGATCGTCCCTCTCCCCTTGCGGGAGAGGGAAAGAGGGAGAGGGGGGCGGCGGTAAAAAAAGACCTGGCGGTACGCCCCCTTCACCCCAACCCCTCGCCCCGCAAGGGGAGACTGGCTTCTGTGACAGAGCAGCGGAAATAATGGAGCCAAGCCCCGCCCCCCGTCTGCCGACGCTGCTCGAACACGTCGCCGGGTTCTCCCGCGCCTTGCATGACGCCGGGCTGGCGGTCAATACGGGCAATCTGATCGACCTCTGCCAGTGTTTTCAATTCATCGACATCGCCCGGCGCGATGATTTTTACGCGGCGGCGCGCGCTACGCTGGTTTCGCGGCATGAGGACATCGCCCGCTTCGACGCTGCCTTCGCCCAGTACTGGGAGTCGCCCAGGCAGTTGGTCATCAAGCGCCAGCAGGATGATCCGGATGACGAGGACGCCGCAGCGGACAGCGGACGCGGCGCAAGGCTCATGCTGCCGGGTGATGAAGATGGCGGCGATGGCGGCGAGCGGAAATCGCTGGCTTTGTCGTGGAGTCCCGAGGAGGCGCTGGCCCAGCGCGATCTCGGCGAGTTGACCGAGGCCGATGTCGAACGGGCGCAGCGCCTGATCCGCGAAATCGTCGCCGCGCTTGCCAACAAGCGGGGCCGTCGCCATGCCGCCCGCCGTCATGGCCGCATTCCCGACCTGCGTCGCCTGCTGCGCGACCGTTCGCTCTATCTCGCCGACGGCATCTGCCCCCTGCCCTGGCGCAGCCGCCGCATCAGCCGCACGCGGCTTGTCCTGCTCTGCGATGTCAGCGGCTCGATGCAGCGTTACAGCCGCTTTCTCATCGAATTCATGTATGCCTTGCGGCGTGAGCTTTCCGATCTCGAAGTGGCGGTTTTTTCGACCCATCTGACTGTCATCACCGACCTTTTGCGCCGGCGCGGCGTCGCCGCTTCGCTGCGCGAGGTGGCCGACCGCATCCATGACTGGGCGGGCGGCACCAATATCGGCGGCAGCTTGCGCGAATTCAACGAGCGTTACGCGCCGCACATGCTCAACGGGCGGACGACGGTGATTTTTTTGAGCGACGGCTGGGATCGCGGCAACGCGGCGGAAATGCGCCGCGAAATGGGCAAATTGCGCCAGCGGGCGCGCAAGGTGCTGTGGCTCAATCCCCTGCTCGGCACGCCCGGCTACCAGCCGCTCACGCAGGGGATGCAATGCGCGTTACCCTATCTCGATCATTTTCTGCCAGCGCACAATCTGCAAAGTCTGGCGCAACTGCGGGCGTGCTGCGCGCCATCGGCAACTGAGCCGATGCGCCAATAACAGGAGAAAACCATGTCTGTGGAATTGGACGACATCCTCAATCAGGCCAACACCTGGCGGCAAAGCGGGCAAGATGTCGCGCTGGCGACCGTGGTGCGCACCTGGGGATCGTCGCCGCGCCCGGTCGGCAGCCATCTCGCCGTCAATGCCGAGGGCCGCTTCGCCGGTTCGGTTTCCGGCGGCTGCATCGAAGGCGCGGTCATTCAGGAGGCGCTGGCGGTAATTGCCGACGGTCAGCCGCGCCTGCTCGACTTCGGCGTCAGCGACGAACGCGCCTGGGAAGTCGGCCTCGCCTGCGGCGGGCGCGTGCAGGTTTATGTCGAGTCGGTGACATGAAGCCCGGCTTTTTCGCCCGCCTGCTCGCCGCCCGCGCCGCCAAGCGCCCGGCGGCCCTGGTTACCCGCCTGAGCGACAACGCCCAGACGCTGGTCGATGCCGATACGGCAAGCGGCGACTTTGAACTCGCCGCCAGCGAGTGGGCCGCCCTGCGCGAACGCTGGGTGAGCGGCCAGAGCGGGCCGCTCGACGCCGACGGCGATATTTTCGCCCGCGTCTATGTCCCGGCCCCGCGCCTCCTCATCGTCGGCGCCGTGCATATCGCCCAGGCGCTGGCGCCGATGGCGGCGCTCGCTGGTTACGCCGTCACCCTGATCGACCCGCGCCGCGCCTTCGCCAGCGCCGAGCGTTTTCCCGACGCCGTCATCAGCGATGAATGGCCGGACGAAGCGATGACGCGCCTGATGCCCGACGCGCAAACCGCCGTCGTCGCCCTGACCCACGATCCCAAGCTCGACGATCCGGCGCTGGCGGTTGCCCTCAACAGCCCGGCCTTCTACATCGGCGCGCTGGGCAGCACGCGCACGCACGAAAAACGCCTCGCCCGTCTGCGCGAACTTGGGTTGGAAAAACAGCTCGCCCGCATCCACGCGCCGGTCGGCCTCGATCTCGGCGGGCGCTACCCGAGCGAAATCGCTGTCGCCATCCTCGCCGAAATCATCCGCGTCCGTTACAAAGGGAACGGGCGATGATTTTTGCCGATTTCCCCTGCGCCGAGGCGGCGGGCGTGCGTCTCGCGCATACCCTGAAGCTGCCCAATCTGCTCTTGAAGAAGGGCCGCGTTTTGTCGGAAGCCGATCTCGCCGCCCTTGAAGCCGCTGGCGTCGAGCGCGTCACCGGCGCCCGGCTCGACATTGGCGAAGCGGACGAAGACAGCGCCGCCAAAACCATTGCCGCCCTCCTCGAAAACACCGGCCTCACAGCGCGGCCGCCCTACACCGGGCGCTGCAACCTCTACGCCCAAACGCCGGGCGTGCTGGTGGTCGATGCGGCAGGCGTCGACCGCCTCAACCAGATCAGCGAAACCATCACCCTCGCAACCTTGCCGCAACACACCGGGGTGCGCCGCAATCAGCGCGTCGCTTCGGTCAAGATCATTCCCTTCGCGGTCGATCCGGGCTGTATCGAAGAATGGCGTCGAGCGGTGGCCGCCGCTTCGCCGCTGGCCCTCATGCCCTTTCGCCCCTGCCGCGCCGCGCTGATTATGGGCGTCGCCGCCCATACCAGTGAACGCCTGCTCGCCATGACCGAGGCCGCCACCCGCGCCCGGCTCGCCAGGCTGGGCAGCCCGCTGGCCCTGACGCTGCGCTGCGCCCATGACGGCGCGGCGATGACCGACGCCCTGCGTCAGGCGCTGGCCGCCGGTTGTGACCTGCTGCTGGTGATGGGCGCGACGATCAGCAAAGACCGCGCCGATGTCGTCCCTGCGGCAATCGTCGCCGCGGGCGGCGAAATCGAGCATTTCGGAATGCCCGCCGAACCCGGCAACATGCTGCTGACCGGGCGCATCGGCGGGACACCCGTCTTCAACCTGCCCGGCTGCGCCCGTTCGGCCAATCACAACGGCGTCGACATCGTCCTGCAACGCTGGCTGGCGGGGCTGCTGCCGGAGGCTCGCGGCATCATGAAACTCGGCGTCGGCGGCTTGATCCACAGTCAGGAAGATGAGGAAACGACGGCGGCGGAGGTAGAAGCAGAAACGCCGCCTGCCCAGCCGCCACGCATCGCCGCGCTGGTGCTGGCCGCCGGTCGCTCGGCGCGGATGGGCGAGCGCAACAAATTGCTCTGCCCGGTCGACGGCGTGCCGCTCGTCCTGCGCGCCGTCAACGCCGCCTGCGCTTCACGCGCCGCACAGGTGATGGTCGTCACCGGCCACGAAGCCGGGCGCATCGAGGCGGCGCTCGCCGGGCGGCCCGTGTCCCTGACCCACAATCCCGAGCACTTGAGCGGCATGGCCGGTTCGCTGCGCTGCGGCCTGCGCGCCC
>JAITWU010000335.1 GCA_031285115.1 Azonexus sp.
GCGCGGGTTAAATTGATTCCGCAAGCGGCTTGCCAGGAAAAACCAAACCACTGCCTATAACCCGGATTGCCTCGCAAAAACCTTGCAATCGAGAGAAATTTGATGCGCCGCCTCTGCCATCAAACCCGAAATCGGCAGGGATTTATGCACAACTGACTGGCAACTGGCAAGTCTTGTGACGAACAGCGTTACAGTTGGGCAGAAACATTTGGCAAATCCGCCATTTATTCTTATTTTCAATTAAATCAACGGCTTACGATATGGCCCAAATTTCAGGCGGAGGAAGAAAAAACCTTGCTCCCCCGGCACTTAGCGTCTTGCCCCGACTTTAATTCACAGACTTATCCACAGTTTTTGTGGGTAGTTTGAAAAGCCCTAATCAGGTGGTGTATTGGGTGGCGAACTTAAAGTATTACTTGAGGTTTGTTCCCGCTCATTTTACCCGCATCCCCGGTATTGCGCCGCTGTCGGGGGCGAGCAGGAAAAGGCCCGGTGTTTGCCCGTCGACATCTGATGCGGCCAGCACCATGCCTTCCGAGAGGCCGAATTTCATTTTGCGCGGGGCGAGGTTGGCGACCATCACGGTCAGGCGACCGACCAGCGCCGCCGGGTCGTAGGCTGATTTGATGCCGGCAAAGACATTGCGCATCTCGCCCGCGCCGAGTTCGAGCGTCAGGCGAATCAGTTTGTCGGCGCCGTCGACATGATCGGCCTTGACGATGCGGGCGACGCGCAGATCAATCCGGTTGAATTCTTCGATGGCGCAGAACGGTTCCCACGGGCTGGCGGCGGCGACGGCGGCTTGTTGTTGCTGGCCGTGGCGCTGCGGCGAGTGGCTTTCCGGGGTGGGGGCGAGCGAGGCTTTGTTGGCTTCGATGAGTTTTTCGATGAGTTTGGCGTCGACGCGGGTCATCAGGTGTTCGTAGGCGTTGATTTGATGCCCGGCGGCGAGCAGTTGGCCGACATCGGCCCAGGCCAGCGGCGCGATGTTGAGGAAGGTTTCGACCCTGGCGGCGACGGCGGGCAAAACCGGCTTCAGGAGGATAGTGAGGAGGCGGAACAGGTTGAGCGCGTTGGTGCACGCCGCGTGCAGTTCGGTCTCCTTGCCTTCCTGTTTGGCGAGTTCCCAGGGTTTGACGCTGTCGACATACTGGTTGGCGATGTCGGCCAAGGCCATGATTTCGCGCATGGCTTTGGAAAATTCGCGGGCTTCGTACAGTTCGGCGACCGTGGCGGCGGCTTCGCGGATTGCCCGGATGGCGGGCAGGTCGGCATCGGCCACGGTCAGCCTGCCAGCGAAGCGTTTGCTGATGAAACCGGCGGCGCGGCTGGCGATATTGACGTATTTGCCGACCAGATCGGCATTTACCCGGGCGACGAAGTCTTCGAGATTGAGGTCGATGTCCTCCATCGTCGCCGAGAGCTTGGCGGCGTAGTAATAGCGCAGCCATTCCGGATTGAGGCCGGTGTTGAGATAGCTTTCGGCGGTGATGAAGGTGCCGCGCGATTTGGACATTTTGGCGCCGTCGACGGTCAAAAAGCCGTGGGCGAAAATTTGGGTCGGCGTGCGATAACCGGCGTGGGCGAGTTCGGCGGGCCAAAAGAGGGCGTGGAAATAGAGAATGTCCTTGCCGATGAAGTGGTACAGCTCGGTCGTCGAACCAGCTTGGAAAAACTCGTCGAAATCAAGGCCCCGGCGGGCGCACAGGTTTTTGAACGAACCCATGTAGCCAATCGGCGCATCGAGCCAGACGTAAAAATACTTGCCCGGCGCATCGGGAATTTCAAAGCCGAAATACGGCGCATCGCGTGAAATGTCCCAGTCGGTGAGCTTGTTTTCACCCGCCGCGCCCAGCCATTCCTGCATTTTGTTGGCTGCTTCCGGCTGTAAAGCGCCGTTGCCGTGGCTGGTGTATTGGCGCAAAAACGCTTCGCAGCGCGGGTCGGAAAGTTTGAAGAAATAATGTTCGGAAGCCCGCAATTCCGGTTTGGCCCCCGATACCGCCGAATACGGCTCGATCAGATCGGTCGGAGCATAGGCCGCGCCGCAGGCTTCGCAGTTGTCGCCATATTGATCTTTGGCGTGGCACTTGGGGCACTCGCCCTTGATGAAGCGATCGGGCAGAAACATCTGCTTGACCGGGTCGTAATACTGCTCGATGGTGCGCGTCTCGATCAGCCCGGCGGCCTTGAGCCGCCGGTAAATCTCGTTGGCGCAATCGCGCGTCTCGGCGGAATGGGTGCTGTAATAATTGTCAAAAGCGACGCCAAACCCGGCAAAATCACGGGCATGCTCGCCATGCACGCGGGCGATCAACTGCTCCGGCGTGATGCCTTCCTTCTCGGCGGAAAGCATGATTGGCGTGCCGTGCGTGTCATCGGCGCAGACATACCAGCATTCGTGGCCCGCCATTTTCTGATAACGCACCCAGATGTCGGTCTGGATGTATTCGACCAGATGCCCAAGGTGGATGCTGCCATTGGCATAAGGCAGGGCGGAGGTGACGAGAATTTTGCGTGGCATGGCGGCAGGAGGAGGAATGAGCAAACAATGATTTTACCGCGCCGCTAGCCTTCGGAGGCTGGGCGTGCGCTGCGGCTAAAGTTTCATTGGTGGCGCGGCAATCAGGTATGCTTTACAAAATAACTCAGGTATTAAACCCCGCTTAACACAACCGGAGACCCTATGAGCATTTCTCAAGAACAAGTCAAAACGGCCCTGGCTGGCGTCGTCGATGCCAATACCGGCAAGGATTTCGTCAGCAGCCGGGCGTTGCGCAACATACGCCTCGATGGCGCCGATGTGGCTTTCGACATCGAACTTGGCTACCCGGCCAAAACGCAGATTGATGCAATCAGGAAGGAAGTCATTGCCGCCGTCAAAGCCATTCCCGGCGTCGGTAATATTTCCGCCAATGTCCACAGCAAGATCGTCGCCCATGCCGTGCAGTTGGGCGTCAAGCTCCTGCCCGGCGTCAAGAACATCATTGCCGTCGCTTCCGGCAAGGGCGGCGTCGGCAAAAGCACGACGGCGGTGAACCTTGCGCTGGCCTTGGCCCAGGAAGGCGCGAGCGTCGGCATTCTGGACGCCGACATCTACGGCCCCTCGCAACCGCAGATGCTGGGTCTTGCCGGGCAACAGCCGGAATCGCACGACGGACAGAACATGGAGCCGCTCGAAGCCTACGGCCTGCAAGCGATGTCGATCGGCTTCATGGTCGATGTCGAAACGCCGATGATCTGGCGCGGCCCGATGGTCGCCCAGGCGCTCGACCAGTTGCTGGCCCAGACCCACTGGCGCGATCTCGATTACCTGATCGTCGACATGCCGCCGGGCACTGGTGACATCCAGTTGTCGCTTTCCCAGAAAGTGCCGGTGACCGGCGCGGTGATCGTCACCACGCCGCAGGACATCGCCCTCATCGACGCCCGCAAGGGATTGAAAATGTTCGAGAAAGTCAATATCCCGATTCTCGGCGTCGTCGAGAATATGAGCATTCACATCTGTTCGCAGTGCGGTCACGCCGAACACATCTTTGGCGCAGGCGGCGGCGAGCGGATGGGCGCCGATTACGGCGTCGAATTCCTCGGCAGCCTGCCGCTCGAACTCGCCATCCGCGAAATGGCCGATGGCGGCAAACCAACCGTAGTCGGCGCGCCGGATTCACCCGCCGCCGAAATCTACCGCGCCATCGCCCGACGCATCGCCATCAAGATTGCTGAAAAAGCGAAAGATATGACCTCTAAATTCCCCAATATTGTGGTCAAGAACACTTGAGTTTTTCGTCTGTGTCGCAACCAAAGGCGGGTAAAATCCCGCCTTTATTTTTTGCCCGGACGCCGACTCATGGCTATCAAATCCGACAAATGGATCCGCCGCATGGCGGCTGAACACGGCATGATCGAGCCGTTCGCGCCGCAACTGGTGCGCGAGGTCGATGGCCGCAAGATCGTCTCCTACGGCACATCGAGCTACGGTTACGATATTCGCTGCGCCCGCGAGTTCAAGGTCTTCACCAACATCAACTCGACCGTGGTAGACCCCAAGGCATTCGATCCCAAATCCTTTGTCGAGGTCGAGTCGGACGTTTGCATCATTCCGCCCAATTCCTTTGCCCTGGCCCGCACCGTCGAATATTTCCGCATCCCGCGCTCGGTGCTGACCGTCTGCCTTGGCAAATCGACCTACGCCCGCTGCGGCATCATCGTCAATGTGACGCCTTTCGAGCCGGAGTGGGAAGGTTACGTGACGCTCGAATTTTCCAACACGACGCCGTTGCCCGCCAAAATCTACGCGGGCGAAGGCTGCGCCCAGGTGCTGTTTTTCGAGTCCGATGAGATTTGCGAAACGTCCTACAAAGATCGCGGCGGCAAGTACCAGGGGCAGCATGGCGTGACGCTGCCGAAAATCTGACCCGGCAGGCAATGTAAAACGACCCGTTATTCTGCGACCCGCCCCGGCGGGTCGCTGTCTTTTGAGGACTAATGTCATGCGTTTCCACTTCCCCATCATCATCATCGACGAGGATTTCCGTTCCGAGAATGCTTCCGGCCTCGGTATCCGCGCCTTGGCTGAGGCTATCGGGCAGGAGGGCATGGAGGTGGTCGGGGTGACCAGTTATGGCGACCTGACTTCCTTCGCCCAGCAGCAAAGCCGGGCTTCGGCCTTTATTTTATCGGTCGATGATGAGGAATTGACGCTGGAACCTGAAGAAACGCTCAATGAACTACGCGCTTTCGTTCGCGAAATTCGTCATAAAAATGCCGAGATTCCGATTTTTCTGCATGGCGAAACGCGCACCAGCCGTCACATTCCAAACGACATCCTGCGCGAGTTGCATGGTTTCATCCACATGCACGAAGATACGCCGGAATTCATCGCCCGCAACATCAAGCGTGAGGCGACGGCCTATGTCGAATCGCTGCCGCCGCCCTTCTTTCGCGCCCTGACGCAATACGCCGCCGACGGCTCTTATTCCTGGCATTGCCCTGGTCATTCGGGCGGCGTCGCCTTTTTGAAATCGCCGGTCGGCCAGATGTTCCATCAGTTCTTCGGCGAAAACATGCTGCGCGCCGATGTCTGCAACGCCGTTGAAGAACTCGGCCAACTGCTCGACCATACCGGGCCGGTCGCCGCTTCCGAGCGCAACGCGGCGCGTATTTTCAATGCCGATCACCTCTATTTCGTCACCAACGGCACTTCGACCTCGAACAAGATCGTCTGGCATTCGACCGTCGCGCCGGGCGACATCGTCGTCGTCGACCGCAACTGCCACAAATCGGTGCTGCACGCCATCATGATGACCGGGGCGATTCCTGTGTTCCTCATGCCGACGCGCAACAACTACGGCATCATCGGCCCGATTCCGAAAAGCGAATTCGCCTGGGCCAGCATCGAGAAAAAAATCGCCGCCAACCCCTTCATCACCGACAAAAACGCCAAGCCGCGCGTGTTGACCATCACCCAATCGACTTACGACGGCATTTTGTACAACGTCGAAGACATCAAGGGCGAGCTGGACGGCAAGATCGACACCCTGCATTTTGACGAAGCCTGGCTGCCGCACGCCGCTTTCCATGACTTTTACGGCGATTACCACGCCATCGGCGCTGAGCGGCCCCGCTGCAAGGAGTCGATGATCTTTTCGACGCAATCGACGCACAAACTGCTGGCCGGTTTGAGCCAAGCCTCGCAGATTCTCGTCCAGGATGCCGAAAACAACCGCCTCGACCGCGATATTTTCAACGAAGCCTATCTCATGCACACCTCGACCTCGCCGCAATACGCCATCATCGCCTCCTGCGACGTGGCGGCGGCGATGATGGAGGAGCCGGGCGGCACAGCGCTGGTCGAAGAATCCATTGCCGAGGCCCTCAACTTTCGCCGCGCCATGAGGAAAGTCGATGAAGAATGGGGCAGCGACTGGTGGTTCAAAGTCTGGGGGCCGGACGATCTCTCCGAAGAAGGCATCGAAGAGCGCGACGCCTGGATGCTCAAACCCGGCGCCCGCTGGCACGGCTTCGGCCAACTGGCCGACGGCTTCAATATGCTCGACCCGATCAAGGCCACCGTCATCACGCCCGGCCTCGATGTCGACGGCGACTTTGCCGACGACATCGGCATCCCGGCCGCCATCGTCACCAAATACCTCGCCGAGCACGGCGTCATTGTCGAAAAATGCGGCCTCTACAGCTTCTTCATCATGTTTACCATCGGCATCACCAAAGGCCGCTGGAACACGCTGGTCGCCGCCCTGCAACAGTTCAAGGACGATTACGACAAAAACCAGCCGCTGTGGAAAGTCCTGCCGGAATTTGTGCAAAAGCACCCGCGCTACGAGCGCGTCGGCTTGCGCGACCTGTGCGCCCAGATTCACGATGTCTATAAACAGAACGATGTCGCCCGGCTGACCACCGAAATGTATCTTTCCACCATGATTCCCGCCATGCGCCCGGCGGAAGCCTTCGCCAAAATGGCCCACCGCCAGATCGAGCGCGTCGCCATCGACGCCCTCGAAGGCCGCGTCACCGCCGTGCTGCTCACCCCCTATCCGCCGGGCATTCCGCTCCTCATCCCCGGCGAACGTTTCAACGCCGCCATCTGCAACTACCTCAAATTCGCCCGCGCCTTCAACGCCCGCTTCCCCGGCTTTGAAACCGACATCCACGGCCTCGTCAAAGGCGAGGATGGGAGTTATAGCGTCGATTGCGTGCGGTAACGAACTGCATCGCTATCCAGCAAGCCAGAGGGCTGACCAACCCGTCAGTGGAAATTGGCATTGAAGATCGGCGTCCGGAAACCAGGGAACGGGTGCGGGAGGCGTTTGAGAAGATGACGATAACCAAGGATTAACTTGCAATTTCCGCTCATCAAATTTCGCGCTTTTTTTCTTCGGGGCACGCGCTTGGTGTCGGTCTCCCTGCGCCGCCCAGCTACATGGGGGGATGTAACCGCGTGCCGCTCGATGGCGCAATTTTCATTCACTCGCTTCTGGCGCTTTCCTCGATCCGCGTCAGCGCCTCGCGGCCGGAGAGGAGATGGTCGTGCATCAGGCGTTCGGTGTTTTCAGCGTCGCCAGCGGCGAAGGCGGCGAGGATGGCCCGGTGTTCGTCGAGCGATTGTTGCAGGCGGCCTGCGAGCGAGAGCGAGTTCAGGCGCGAGAGTTTCAGGACTTTGCGTAAATCTTGGGTGACGGAAAGCAGCCAGCGGTTGCCGGAGAGTTCCTGGATGCGTCGATGGAACGCCTGATTGGCTTCAAAAAATGCCTTGATGTGACCATCGGCGGCGGCGGTTTCGAGGCGCTCGTGGATGGCTTGCAGGCCGTCGATGTCGGCGGGCGTGGCGCGGCGCGCGGCGTCTACGGCTGCGCGGGCTTCGAGCATGGCCATCAGGGGGAAAATGTCGTCCAGGTCTTGCCGGGAGATTTCGGTGACGTAGCAGCCGCGCCGGGGTTTCAGTTCGACCAGACCTTCCGCCGCCAGCACCTTGAGCGCCTCGCGCAGCGGGGTGCGGGAGATGCCGTATTGTTCGGCGAGTTTTTGCTCGTCGATCCAGTCGCCGGGGGTCAGTTCGTGGGCGAAAATGCGCTGGCGCAGCCTTTCGGCAACTTCCTGATAGAGCGCGGTGGGGGCGATGTGATTCATGGTGGCGAGAAGGCGGGCAGGGCCGGGATTATGGTCGGCGTCTTGCTTCCATAATTATGGATAACGTATTATGCAGGGCTGACTGTGTCAAGCGTGGCGGTGACGCGCAAGATACTCTATTTGCATTTTCGACCGAAAAATTACAGCGGCAAGAGGTTTTACATGTCTGAAAAATTCCTTGATTCCAACCATCTCGACGCCTGGCAGAAGGCGGCCGCCAAACAGTCGCCGGGCAATGATGCGGCGAATTTGTTGTGGACGACGCCGGAAGGCTTGCAGGTCAAGGCGCTGTATACCCGGCAGGATGTCGAAAACCTGCCGTTTGCCGATACCCTGCCGGGTTTTTCGCCCTATCTGCGCGGGCCGCAGCCGACCATGTATGCGGTCAAGCCGTGGACGATTCGCCAGTACGCCGGTTTTTCCACGGCGGAAGAATCCAACGCTTTTTACAGGAAGGCGCTGGCGGCGGGCGGGCAGGGGGTTTCGGTGGCTTTCGATCTGGCGACGCACCGCGGTTACGATTCGGATAATCCGCGCGTTACCGGCGATGTCGGCAAGGCGGGCGTGGCGATTGATTCGGTCGAGGATATGAAAATCCTTTTCGCCGGTATTCCGCTCGATAAAGTCTCCGTTTCGATGACCATGAATGGCGCGGTGCTGCCCATTCTTGCCGGTTACATCGTCGCCGCCGAGGAGCAGGGCGTCAAACAGGAGCAACTGTCCGGCACCATCCAGAATGACATTCTCAAAGAATTCATGGTGCGCAATACCTATATTTATCCGCCCAAGCCGTCGATGCGCATCATTGCCGATATTTTCGGCTATACCGCGCGGCAGATGCCGAAGTTCAATTCCATTTCCATTTCCGGCTATCACATTCAGGAAGCGGGCGGTAATCAGGCCATTGAACTGGCTTTTACGCTGGCCGATGGCATGGAGTATGTGCGCACCGGCATCGCCGCCGGCATGGATGTCGATGCCTTTGCTGGCCGCCTCTCTTTCTTCTGGGGCGTCGGCATGAATTTCTATCTGGAAATCGCCAAAATGCGCGCCGCCCGGTTGTTGTGGGATCGCATCATGACCGGCTTCAACGCCCAGAGCGCCAAGTCGAAAATGCTGCGCACGCACTGCCAGACTTCCGGCTGGTCGCTGACCGAGCAGGACCCGTACAACAATGTGGTGCGCACCACCATCGAAGCGATGGCGGCGGTTTTTGGCGGCACGCAGTCGCTGCACACCAATGCGCTCGATGAGGCGATCGCGCTGCCGACCGAGTTTTCCGCCCGCATCGCCCGCAACACGCAGCTCATCATTCAGGAAGAAACGCATATCTGTAACGTCGTCGACCCGTGGGCCGGTTCCTACCTCATGGAAAAACTGACGCAGGACATGGCCGACAAAGCCTGGAGCATCATCGGGGAAATCGAAGCGATGGGCGGCATGACCAAGGCCGTCGAATCCGGCTGGGCCAAGATGCAGGTCGAAACCTGCGCCGCCGACAAACAGGCGCGTATTGATTCGGGCAAGGATGTGATTGTCGGCGTCAATAAATACAAGCTCGCCAAAGAAGACGCCATCGACATTCTCGACATCGACAACCACGCTGTGCGCGAGGCCCAGATCGCCCGCCTCGGCCAGATCCGCGCCCGCCGTGATGGCGCTGCCGTCGAGGCGGCGCTCGCCGCGCTGACCCGTTGCGCGGAAACCGGCGAAGGCAATCTGCTCGATCTTTCCATCGCCGCCATGCGGTTGCGCGCCACGGTCGGCGAAGTTTCGGATGCGCTGGAAAAAGTCTTTGGCCGCCATCGCGCCGACACGCAAGCGGTTTCCGGCGTCTACGCCGCCGCTTACGACGGTGCGGAAGCCTGGGACAAACTCAAGGCCGAGATCGACCAGTTTGCCCAAAGCGAAGGCCGCCGCCCGCGTGTGATGGTCGCCAAACTGGGGCAGGACGGCCATGACCGGGGCGCCAAAGTGGTGGCGACGGCGCTCGCCGACTTGGGCTTTGACGTGGACATCGGCCCCCTGTTCCAGACCCCTGCCGAATGCGCCCGTCAGGCGATTGAAAACGACGTGCACGCGGTCGGCGTTTCGACCCTGGCGGCGGGCCACAAAACGCTCGTGCCAGCGATTATCGAAGAACTCAAAAAACAGGGCGCGGACGACATCGTGGTTTTTGTCGGCGGCGTCATTCCGCGCCAGGATTACGAATTTCTCCAACAGGCTGGCGTCAAGGGCATCTACGGCCCCGGCACGCCGATTCCCGTTTGCGCGAAGGATGTGCTGGAGCAGATCAGGGCGGGTTTGACGGCTTGATTGTTGGTCTATATCATAGATATATACCTTCCGCTCAGGAGTTTGCCATGTTGAATATCGCCACTGCCAAAATCTTTATGAATGGCCGCAGTCAGGCCGTCCGCTTGCCCAAGGAATTTCGTTTCGATACCGACGAGGTAACGGTCGAGCGGCAGGCGGATGGCGGTGTGGTGCTGCGTCCGCGCCGCCAGACGCGCGAGGAATGGCGGGCGCGGCTACAGGAAGTGCTGGGGCAGTTTGACGGGATGCCGGAAGAAATTGAGCGTGACCAGACACCGCCGCGTGATCCGCCCGATTTCGACTGAAAACCATGCCCCGTTATTTTCTTGATACCAACATTTGCATCTACGCCTGGCAAAAGCAGCAGCCGCAGGTGTTGGAACGCATGTATCAGGTCGAGCCGGAAAAACTGGTCATCTCCTCACTGGTTGCAGCGGAACTCGCCAGTGGCGTGATGCACAGCCAGCGGGTTGAGCATAACCGGCGCTGGCTGGAACGCGCGCTGACCCTGTATACCCAAGAGCCTTGGGGGCCGGAAGCGGTCTGGCACTATGGCCGACAATGGGCGCGTTTGCGCGCAGCAGGGACGCCCATTGGCGCGATTGACCTTCTGCTCGGCTGTCAGGCGCTGGCCGAGGACGGTATTGTCGTCACGCATAACGTGCGCGAATTTGAGCGTATTGAAGGGCTGCGTATCGAGGATTGGACGGCGCCATCGTTGGAGACGGCGCGTGCTTGACGCCATTTGCCACGGCGCTCCGCTCGCTCGCCGCCGGGCGCTGGCCAAAGCCATCACGCTCCTTGAATCAACCCGCGCCGATCATCGGGCGACCGCCGATGCGCTCTTGAACGCGCTCCTGCCACAGACCGGAAAATCCTTGCGGCTGGGCATTTCCGGCGTGCCGGGGGCGGGCAAGTCGACTTTCATCGAGGCGCTCGGTCTGCATGTGATCAAAGAAGGGCATCGCGTCGCCGTGCTGGCGGTCGATCCCTCATCGAGCGTTTCCGGCGGTTCGATCCTCGGCGACAAGACGCGCATGGAAGCCTTGTCGCAGCAGGAAAACGCCTTCATCCGCCCGAGTCCTTCCGCAGGCTCCTTGGGCGGCGTCGCCGACAAGACGCGCGAGGCGATGCTGCTGTGCGAGGCGGCGGGTTATGATGTCATCATCGTCGAGACGGTCGGCGTCGGCCAGTCGGAGACGACGGTGGCGGGCATGGTGGACATGTTCTGCCTGTTGCAGTTGCCCAATGCTGGCGATGATTTGCAGGCCATCAAAAAAGGGATTGTTGAAATCGCTGATCTGGTGGCCATCAACAAGGCCGACATCGACCCGCAGGCGACGGCCTTGACCAGCGCCCAGTGGCGCAACGCGCTGCGCATGTTGCGCCCGGCTTCGCCCAACTGGACGCCGCCGGTGATTGCCCTGTCGGCCTTGCGTCAGGAGGGCATTGATCAATTTTGGGCCGAAGTCGGCAGGTATCAGGCCGCGATGCAGCCAAGCGGCGAATTTGCCGCCCGGCGGCGGCATCAGTCGCTGGCCTGGATGTGGCATTTGATTGATTCCGGTCTGCGGCGGCGTTTTCGTGAGGACAAAGCTGTGCAGGAAAATCTGCCCGCCATGACCCGTTCCGTCGAAAATGGGCGGATGACGCCCGCCACCGCCGCCACCCTGCTGCTCGATTATTTGAATTGAATTTGAAGTTCCAAATCACCCGTTTTGTTCAGGGAGTTTTTTATGCACGACATCATCCGCCAACTGGAAAAGAAACGTGACCTGGCCCGCCTCGGCGGCGGTCAGAAGCGTATCGACAGCCAGCACAAAAAGGGCAAGCTGACCGCCCGCGAGCGTCTCGAATTGCTGCTCGACCCCGATTCCTTCGAGGAATGGGATATGTTCAAGGAGCACCGTTGCGTCGATTTCGGCATGGATCAGGCCGAAAAAACGCCGGGCGATGGCGTCGTCGTCGGTTACGGCACCATCAATGGCCGTCTGGTGTTTGTTTTTTCGCAGGATTTCACGGTTTTTGGCGGTTCGCTGTCGGAAACCCATGCCGAAAAAATCTGCAAGGTCATGGATCACGCGATGAAAGTCGGCGCGCCGGTCATCGGCCTCAACGATTCCGGCGGGGCGCGGATTCAGGAAGGCGTCGCTTCGCTCGGCGGTTATGCCGATGTTTTCCAGCGTAACGTCATGGCTTCCGGCGTCGTCCCGCAGATTTCGATGATCATGGGGCCGTGCGCGGGCGGCGCGGTGTATTCGCCGTCGATGACCGACTTCATTTTCATGGTCAAGGATTCGTCCTACATGTTCGTGACCGGCCCGGAAGTGGTCAAAACCGTCACCCACGAGGACGTGACCGCCGAGGAGCTGGGCGGCGCGGTCACTCACACGAGCAAATCCGGCGTCGCCGACCTGGCTTTCGAGAACGATGTCGAGGCGCTCGCCATGCTGCGCCGCTTCATGAACTTCATCCCCGCCAATAACCGCGAAAAGCCGCCCTGCACGGCGACCAACGACCCGGTCGACCGCTTCGATTATTCGCTCGACACGCTGGTGCCGGATAACGCCAACAAGCCTTACGACATGAAGGAATTGATCATCAAAGTGGTCGATGACAACGATTTCTTCGAGTTGCAGGCCGATTACGCCAAAAATATCGTCATCGGCTTTGGCCGTTTCGACGGCCATCCGGTCGGCATCGTCGCCAATCAGCCGCTGGTGCTGGCCGGTTGCCTCGACATCAAATCGGCGATCAAGGCCGCCCGTTTCGTGCGTTTTTGCGATGCCTTCAATATTCCCGTCGTCACCTTTGTCGATGTGCCGGGCTTCATGCCGGGCACGGCGCAGGAATACGGCGGCATCATCAAGCACGGGGCCAAGCTCCTTTACGCTTTTGCCGAATGCACCGTGCCCAAGGTGACGGTGATTACCCGCAAGGCTTACGGCGGCGCTTATGACGTGATGTCGTCGAAGCACCTGCGCGGCGACGTGAACCTCGCCTGGCCGTCGGCGGAAGTCGCGGTCATGGGGCCGAAAGGCGCGGTCGAAATCATTTTCCGCGAGGAAAAGAGCAACCCGGCCAAACTCGCCGAACGCGAAGCCGAATACAAGGAAAAATTCGCCAATCCCTTCGTCGCCAGCGCCCGTGGCTTTATCGACGACGTCATCATGCCGCACGCGACAAGAAAGCGTATCGCCCGTTCGCTCGCCATGCTGCGCGACAAGAAACTGGAAAATCCGTGGCGCAAGCACGGCAATATTCCGCTGTAAGGCTTGGAAAGGGATAAAAACATGTTCAAGAAAATATTGATCGCCAATCGCGGAGAAATCGCCTGCCGCGTCATCAAAACCGCCCGCAAGATGGGTATTGCCACCGTCGCCGTCTATTCCGAGGCCGACCGGGACGCGCTGCACGTCGACCTGGCCGATGAAGCCGTCGGCATTGGCCCGGCAGCCTCGAAAGAGTCCTATCTGGTGATGGACAAGATCATCGCCGCCTGCAAGCAAACGGGGGCGGAAGCCGTTCACCCCGGTTACGGCTTTCTCTCGGAAAATGCCGAATTTTCCCGCCGTCTCGAAGAAGCGGGCATTACCTTCATCGGCCCCAAGCATTATTCCGTCGCCAAAATGGGCGACAAGATCGAGTCGAAAAAGCTCGCCATCGAAGCTCAGGTCAACACCATTCCCGGTTACAACGAAGCCATTGCCGGCCCCGATCAGGCGGTCGAAATCGCTCGCAAAATCGGCTATCCGGTGATGATCAAAGCCTCCGCCGGTGGTGGCGGCAAAGGGCTGCGCGTTGCCTATAACGATGCCGAGGCGCACGAGGGCTTTTCTTCCTGCGTCAATGAAGCGCGCAATTCCTTTGGCGACGACCGCGTCTTTATCGAAAAATACGTTTTGGAGCCACGCCACATCGAAATTCAGGTGCTTGGCGACGCGCACGGCAACTACGTTTATTTGAATGAGCGCGACTGCTCGATCCAGCGCCGCCACCAGAAAGTCATCGAAGAAGCGCCCAGCCCCTTTGTCGACGCCGCGATGCGCAAGGCAATGGGCGAACAGGCCGTGGCGCTCGCCCGCGCCGTCAATTACGAATCTGCGGGCACCGTCGAATTTGTCGTCTCCGGGGCGACCAAGGAATTCTATTTCCTTGAAATGAACACCCGTCTGCAAGTCGAGCACCCGGTCACCGAACTGATTACCGGCCTCGACCTGGTCGAACAGATGATCCGCGTCGCCGCTGGCGAAAAGCTGCCGATTACTCAGGCCGATGTCAAAATCAACGGCTGGGCGATGGAATGCCGGATCAACGCCGAAGACCCCTTCCGTGGCTTTCTGCCGTCGACCGGGCGGCTCGTCAAATTCCTGCCGCCGGAGGAATCGGTCGACGCGCACGGCGCCACCCGCGTCGATACCGGCGTCTACGACGGCGGCGAAATCTCGATGTTCTACGACTCGATGATCGCCAAGCTCATCGTGCACGGCCAAGACCGCAACGCGGCGATTGCCCGGATGCGCGACGCCCTGAACGCCTTCGTCATTCGCGGCATTTCCTCCAACATTCCCTTCCAGGCGGCGCTCATGCAGCATCCGCGCTTCCAGTCGGGCATGTTCGACACCAGCTTCATCGCCAAGGAATACCCCAAAGGCTTTGACGCCTCGATGGTGCCGCACAGCGATCCGGCGCTCCTTGTCTCCGTCGCCGCCTACGTCTACCGCGCCTTCACCGACCGCGCCGCCTCCATTTCCGGCCAGCTCGAAGGCCACGAGCGCATCGTCGGCGATCAATGGGTGGTCGTCCGCATCAACGGTGCGGAAAAGGAAAATCACCCGGTCAGCGCGCGGCCCGTCGACGGCGGTTACGAGGTCGATGACGGCGGCTATCGGGTCGACTACAACGGCAAAACCTACGAAATCCGCTCCGGCTGGAAACTCGGCCAGTCACTGTTCAGCGGCACCTGCAACGGCGAACCCTTCACCCTGCAAGTCGAGCGCCACAAAACCCGCTACTCCCTCTACCACTGGGGCACCCGCGCCGATTTCATGGTCATGAGCCGCCGCGCCGCCGACCTCCTCGCTCTGATGCCGGACAAACCCGCGCCCGACCTCTCCCGCTTCCTCCTCTCGCCGATGCCCGGCCTGTTGCGCGAAATCGCCGCTGGCATTGGTCAGGAAGTCAAGGCGGGCGAGAAACTGGCGGTCATCGAAGCGATGAAGATGGAAAACATCCTCAAAGCCGAGCAGGACTGCAAGATCAAGAAAATCTCGGCGGCTGTCGGCGAAAGCCTGTCGGTCGATCAGGTGATTATCGAGTTTGAGTGATCGAGCCGGAAGTCCTCAGGCTTCTGCCTGAGGGCGGCCAACAAGACCTGCGCGGCTGGCGACGCTGGCCGCGCCGGTTGCAAAGGCCGCAGCAGACGCGCCAACGCCTCGGCGCGCGGCAGCAGCGGCCCAAGAAAATGCGTGCCGCTTTGACTGGCGATCAAGAGCGTCGGGAAGGTTTCGACCGCGAAGTCGTCAGCCAGATCAGCGTGGTCTTCAATATCGACCCAGGCGAAATTGAATTGCCGATATTCGCCCGCCAGCCGCGCAAACAGCGCCCGGTACTCGCGGCAGGTGCTGCACCATTCGGCGCAGAGACAGATGACCCACGGCTGATCGTCAGCCACGGCGGCAGCCAGGCCAAGGGTTGGCGCGGACGCCGCGAATTTGGGATTGGTTGTGGTCATTGCAGCCTATGCCTGCATGGCGCGGCGATTTTATAGCGATTCCGTTTTATCGTTGTCTTAATAAAAAACCAGACAAGTTAAGGGGCGGCTTAATAGTTGGGCATTGGAAAAAATGGCAAACGCAACGGCAAACGCGGCCAGTCGACGGCATCGAGCATGTTTTTGACCATCAGCCCCAGTTCGGTGTCGCCGGTGATTTCCAGTTCGCGGCTGAAGAATAGCGTGTCCGGGTCTTCCTGCCGGGCGAGCAGGCGCAGATAGGCCGAGAGATTGGCGGCAAAAGCCAGATCCGGCTCGCGCTCGGGTTTGAAAACCGGGCGGAACAGGCCGTCGCGGTAGGTGTAAGTCGCTTCGCCGCCGGTATCGGCGACGCGCACGCGAAACAGTTTGTCTTCGAGCAGGGCGAGTTCGCTCTCCGGCAAGAGTTTCATTTTGAGCGCGGCGTTGAGGGCGGCGACGAGCGCCAGCGTATGCGGCCATTGCGGCAAGCGGCGGCCAAGACCGGCGACGAAGGCGGGCAGGCGGAAGCTGGGGATGGCGGGGGGACGCTGCGGGTTCATGGTCAGGCTCCGGTTGGCGAAGGGGCGTGATGACGGACGATGCCCGCTGCGCCAAACCAGTAGCCGTCGACCTGGCCGTTGGCGCTCCAGTCGCGGCTGTCGGCGGCGACCGTTGCGCCCCGGCGGGCGGCGTCGAAGGCGGCGATGATGGCGGACATGTGTTGTGGCTGCGGACTGAGGCGGATGATGTCGATGCCCATGTCGAGCATGGCGGGAATCTCCGCAAGCAGATTGTAACTTTGCGCCGACATCGTCTGGATGCCGTTGATGGTCAGAAAATCCAGCCCTTCGCGCGTTTTCAGGGTCAGCCCCTCGGCGTGATCGAGGCATTTGAACTGGCAGTCATCCTTGTTCAGTTCGTAGTGGCGGGCGGTAAAACAACGCGCCGAAAAAGCGAGCGGCAGCTTGCCGAAAACGAAAACCTCCGTCTCCACCCCGGCGGGGCGGCTGCGGTGCAAGGTTTCGATGAGCGCCCGCGAGGCTTCCAGCGGCGGCACCCAGCGCCTCATGCCGTAGCGGGCAAAGGTGGCGAGCGTCGCCTCGTTGTAGATATTGAGATGCGGCCCGGCGACAAAATCGCGCCCGCAGAGCAGATTGACCGCGCCGAGATCGTTGGCTTCGACCTTGCAACCGGCTTCGTCGATGAGCCGCCGCAAGGCTTTCAAATCGCTTTCCGATTCCAGCAGCGCCTGGGCCGAAACGACGACCTCCTTGCCCGCAGCGCTCAGGTCGCGGGCCAGACCGATCCAGTCGGCGGTGCGCAGTTGCTGGCGGCGCGAGCAGACGACTTCGCCGACGTAAATGATGTCGATGGCCGGGTTTTGCGCCATTTCGGCATAAAAAGCCATGACCTCGGCCTTCGGCCAGAAATAGAGCAACGGCCCCAATGAGAGTTTCATCACCCCTCCTTTTAGCGCCACGGGCGGTTGTAAGCGCCGAGCGTCGCCTGGCTGCCTTCGGAGACTTTGGCCAGTTCCGCCTGCCAGGCCGGTTTGACCTGATAAGCCCCGGCCCCGTCGCGCAAGGCGTCGAGCGCCGCGCGCAAGGTGCGCGTCACCTGGGCGACATAGGTCGGGCTGCGCTGGCGGCCTTCGATCTTGATGGCGCGCACGCCGATTTTGACAATTTCCGGCAGAATCGGCAGCACATTGAGGCTGGTCGGCT
>JAITWU010000382.1 GCA_031285115.1 Azonexus sp.
CCGCCGCTGACCGGCGCGTCGAGCAAGGCGATGCCGCGTGCGCGCAGGCCGGCGTCGATGCGCTCCATGGCGGGCGCGCCGATGGTGGACATTTCGATGTACTGCCGCACCGCCGTGCCATGCGCCACGCCGTCGTCGCCCAGCGCCACGCGCTCGCTGATGGCGGGCGAGGGCAGGCAGGCGAACACGATGGGCGCCGCCGAGGCCACTTCCCGCGCCGAGCCGGCGACTTGCGCGCCGCTGGCCGCCAGGCGGGCCGCGGCGTCCGGGTTGGTGTCGTGCACCGTGAGCGCGAAGCCCGCGCGCAACAGCCGGCGCGCGATTGGGGCGCCCATGTCGCCCACGCCGATGAAACCCAGCTTGGCTGGCGCGCTCATGGCTGGCCGCCTTGGTCGAGTTGAGACACATCGACGCCTTCTTCCTTGAGCACACGGCGCGCGATGACGAAGGCGTCGCGCGCGATCGGGATGCCGCAGTACATACCGATGTGCAGCAACACCTCGCGCAACTGAATCAGCGGCACGCCGGTGCGCTTGAGCGCGATGCGAAAGTGCAGCTCGAACTCCTCCATGCGCCCGAGGCCGGCCAACATGCCCATGGTCAGCAGGCTGAGTTGCTTGTGCTCCAGGATGCCGCGCCGCCAGGTGCGCCCCCACAGTTGGTTGGTGCAGTAGGTATTCCATTCGCGGTCGAAGGCGTCCATCTGCCCGAGCATGTTGTCCACGTATTCGTCGCCAATGATGGCGCGGCGGGTTTTTTCGCCTTCGGGCCAGAAGCCGGTGTTGGCGGCGGTGGGGGCGAGCGCGTAGCGTACTCACCTAAAAGGTGAACGTGATCGAAGCGGCGAAAGTCAATGTTCATGCGGCTTTGTGAAGGTAAATAAGCGGTCAACTGCCGTTTCAAGGTTCATGGGTTGCGGGTTTCCTTTTCCTGCAACGCGCGCCACATCACCTTGCCGCTGCCGCTTTTGGGCAGCGCGTCGGCGAATTGCACCACGCGCGGGACTTTGTAGGCGGCCATCTGGCCGCGGCACCAGTCGATGATGTCTTGCTCGCTCACATTGCCGCGCTGATCGGGCCGCAGCACCACCACCGCCTTGACCGATTCGCCGCGATAGGCGTCGCGGGCGCCGATGACGCAAGCCTCTTGAATCGCCGGGTGGCGGAACATGAGCGACTCCACCTCGGCCGGCCAGACCTTGAAGCCGCTGGCATTAATCATGCGCTTGAGCCGGTCGGTGATGAAGAAGTAGCCGTCCTCGTCCATCCGCCCCAGGTCGCCGGTGCGGAAAAACCGCTGGCCATCCAGATCGAAGAACGCCGCCTCGGTGGCCTTGGGCTGCTTCCAGTAGCCGCTGAACACCTGCGGGCCGCGGATGACGATTTCGCCCTGTTCGCCCTGGGGGACTTCTTGCAGCGTCAGCGGATCGACGATGCGCGAATCCACGCCCATGAACGGCACGCCCAGGCATTGCTGCTTGGGGCGATCAGCCGGGTTTTGGTGCGATGTGGCGGCGGTTTCGGTCAGCCCGTAGCCCTCGACATAGCGCAGGCCGTAGGTTTGCAGCAGGCGCTCGGCCACCGCCTGCGGCATGGCCGCGCCGCCGCCGCTGATGGTTTTGAGGCTGCTCAGATCGAAGCTGGCCAGGTTCGGGCTGGCCAGCAAGTCGATGATCATGGTCGGGATGTTGACGAAGCCGGACACCTTCCAGCGCGAAATCAACCGCCCGGCCAGATCGCGGTCCCAGCGCGGCATGACGATCATCGTCGCCCCGAGATAAATGTTGGTGTGCATGACGCACACCATGCCGGTGACGTGAAACATCGGCACCGCCACCAGCGACACCAGATCCGCCGTGCCGCCGAGCCAAAGGCTGGAAGCCACCGCGTTGTGCATGATGCTGGCGTGCGTGTGCATACAGCCCTTGGGCAGCCCGGTGGTGCCGCTGGTGTAGGGCAGCACGCTCAGGTCGGACGGGCCGGCGGCGCTGGGCGCCAGCGGGTCGGCGTTGTTCAGCGCGTCTTGCCAGGCGTGGACTTGGCCGCCGGCCAGCGCGGGCGGCGCGTGGCGCGTCAGCAGCCAGTCGCGCCACGCCGGCGGCGGCGCGTCGTCGCCCGTGGCGTCGGCGTCGAAGGCGTCGGTGAATTGGGTCACGATCAAGTGCCGCAGCCGCTGCTCGGGCGCCAGCGCGTTGCTGGCCGCCGCCAGCTCGCCGGCCAGATCGGCGGAGGTGATGGCCACCTTGGCCTCGGGGTCGGCGATGTAGTGCTTGAGTTCCTCGACGCGGTTCATCGGATTGACCGGCGCCACCACCGCGCCGGCGCGCAGGATGGCGAAGAACGCGATGATGTACTGCGGCGTGTTCTGCATGTTCAGCACCACGCGAGCGCTCTTGCGCACGCCCAGCGCCTGCAAATGGGCGGCCAGGCGCTCGGCATGGCGCTTCAACCCGGCATA
>JAITWU010000394.1 GCA_031285115.1 Azonexus sp.
TTGTGGGAATATGTGTTTTATGTTGATGTCGAAGGCCACCGCGACGAGGCTCCCGTCAAGCGCGCGCTTGAAGAACTCGCCCGTTGCGCCGCTTATCTTAAAATTCTCGGCTCGTATCCGGTGGCTGTTTATTAAGGATATGGTCATGGCATCCAGCCCTCACCCCCAGCCCCTCTCCCACCAGTGGGAGAGGGGAGCGAAAGCGGACGCAAGCAGTCGGTGTCCCCTCTCCCGCTGGCGGGAGAGGGTGGCCGAAGGCCGGGTGAGGGCGGGCGCTCAGGCGCTCTTGGCGCAAAATGACGAGATTTTCTGAAACAATCCCCTAATCCATTGCCAGAACGACGATCACCATGACACTTTCCCAACAGGCACTCCCCTACGTTCGCGCCATTTCGCCCTACCAGCCGGGCAAGCCGATTACCGAACTGGCCCGTGAAATGGCGATTCCGGTGGAAAAAATCGTCAAGCTCGCCTCCAACGAAAACCCGCTCGGCATGAGTCCAAAAGCGCGGCAAGCCGTTGAAAAAGCCATTGCGGGCGTCGAGCGTTACCCGGATCAGTTTGATCTCATCGCCAAAATCGCCGCCCGCTGCAAGGTGGAGGCGGGTCAGGTGGTGCTCGGCAATGGCTCCAATGATGTGCTCGATCTGGCTGCCCGCGTTTTTTTAGGGCCGGGCCGCTCCACCGTGTTTTCGCAACATGCCTTTGCCGTTTATCCGCTGGCTTCCCTCTCGGCGGGGGCGGAACTGATTGTTGCGCCAGCCAGACACTACGGCCACGATCTCGCCGCCATGCAGGCCGCCATCCGGCCTGATACGCGCCTCCTCTGGATCGCCAACCCGAACAATCCGACCGGCAATTTCCTGCCTTACGCCGAAGTCCGCGCTTTTCTCGAAGCCGCGCCCCGGGATGTCATCGTCGTGCTCGACGAAGCCTATAACGAATACCTGCCGCCCGCCGCCCGTGTCGATGTCGCGGGCTGGATCAGGGATTTTCCCAATCTCATCGTCTGCCGCACCTTCTCCAAAATTTACGGCCTCGCCGGTTTGCGCGTCGGCTACGCGCTGGCCGCGCCGGATGTCGCCGATTTGATGAACCGCGTCCGTCAGCCTTTCAACGTCAATAATCTGGCGCTGGCGGCGGCGGCGGCGGCGCTCGATGACGAGGCGTTTCTCGCTGCCAGTTATGAACTCAACTGCAACGGCATGGCGCAGATCATGGCCGGACTGGATGATCTGGGGCTGGAATACATCGAGCCGCACGGCAATTTCGTCACCTTCAAGGTGGGCGACGGCGCGGCGGTCAATCAAAAACTCCTGCGCCAGGGCGTCATCGTCCGCCCGATTGGCGGCTACGGCCTGCCCGAATGGTTGCGCGTCACCATCGGCAAGCCGGAAGAAAACGCCCGCTTCCTTGAGGCGTTGGCGAAGGCGCTGTAAATGGACGCCGCCAAGCCGGCATTCGGCAAAATCGTCATCTTTGGCCCCGGCCTGATTGGCGGCTCGTTCGCGCTGGCCTTGAAGCAGGCGGGCGCGGTGGAAGAAGTGGTCGGCTTTGGCCGCACGCCGTCAACCCTGCGTGTCGCCCAGCAACTCGACATTATCGACCGGGCCGGCATCAACCCGGCGCATGAAGTCCCCGATGCTGACATCGTGCTGGTGGCGACGCCGGTGGCGCAAATGCCGGAAATTTTCGCCCGCATCGCGCCTTACCTCGGGCGGGACACCATTGTCACCGACGGCGGCTCGACCAAGGGCGACGTGATTGCCGCCGCCCGCGCCGCCTTTCGCGGCCATATCGGCAAATTCGTCCCCGCCCACCCCATCGCCGGGGCGGAAAACAGCGGCCCGGCGGCGGCCCGCGCCGATCTCTACCGCAAGAAAAAAGTCGTCGTCACGCCGCTGCCGGAAAACAGCGATGAGCGCCTCGACCGTATCAAGCGCGCCTGGGCCTGTTGCCACGCCGATATTTACGAACTGACGCCGGAACAGCACGACCGCATTTTTGCCGCCGTCAGTCATCTGCCGCATCTCCTCTCCTTCGCCCTGGTGCACGACTTGGCCGTGCGCGAAGACGCCGACCTGTTCTTCACCTTTGCCGCCTCGGGCTTTCGTGACTTCAGCCGCATCGCCGCCAGCCACCCGGAAATGTGGCGCGACATCTGCCTTGCCAACCGCGCCGCGCTCCTTGAAGAACTCGATATTTACCGCTACCAGCTCGACGAACTGCGCCAGGCGCTGACCAGCGAAAATGGCGAGCGCCTCGAAGAAATTTTCGGCATCGCCCGCCAAGCGCGGCGCGAATGGGCAGGCGACTGAGGCCGACGACTGACCATGCGCCCGCTACGCTGGCTGCTTCTTGGCTCGATGCTGGCGCTGACGGCGCTGCCGCTACCGGCGGCAACGCCTGACATCCTGCTCGCCAACGTCTACCGCGACGACATCGACCTTACAAAATACCTGGTCAGCGAAAAACTCGACGGCGTGCGCGCCATCTGGGACGGCCAGCAACTCGTTTTCCGCAGCGGCCAGCCGATCAATGCGCCACCCTGGTTCATCGCCGCCTTGCCCGCGACGCCGCTCGACGGCGAACTGTGGCTCGGGCGCGGCGGCTTCGAGCGCCTTTCCGGCATCGTCCGCCGCGAAACGCCGGTCGATGCTGAATGGCAGCAGGTGCGCTACATGCTCTTTGAACTCCCCAACGGCTCCGGCAGCTTTCGCCAGCGCGCCGAACAACTGCGAGAAATCGCCGCACAAGCCGCCGTCCCTTGGCTGCAAGCCGTGGCGCAAGAACCTGTCGCCAACCGGCAGGCGCTGCGGGCTAAACTAAACGCCATCCTCAAGGCAGGCGGCGAAGGCTTGATGCTGCACCGCGCCGGCGCGCTTTTTGAAACCGGGCGCAGCGACACGCTATTGAAACTCAAACCCTGGCTCGACGCCGAGGCCGTCGTCATCGGCCACATTCCCGGCCAAGGCAAATACGCGGGCCAGTTGGGCGCATTGCAACTGCGCTGCCCCGATGGCCGCCAATTCAAACTCGGCACCGGCTTTACCGACGCCCAACGCCAAAACCCGCCGCCGATCGGCAGCACCGTCACTTATCGCTATCGCCAACTGACCGCTAACGGCCTGCCGCGCTTTGCGAGTTTTCTTCGGATACGAGAGGATTTCTCTGCCGATAACCGGCAATCAGACGCTATGAAAACAGGCAATCAGACGCTACACTAACCGGCAAATGGACGAAGCCTTCCAGCCCTATTTCCGCCACTTGACCGATAGCCTGCGTCTGGCGCTTGCCGACACGCCGGTGGTCAGTCTGCTTGGCCCGCGTCAGTGCGGCAAAACCACCTTGGCGCGCACGCTGGAGCCGCAATACGCCTATTTCAGCTTTGACGACGAGGCGACTTTGGCCTTTGCCCGCGCCGACCCGAGCGGTTTCGTCGCCGCTTTGCCTGAGCGGGCGGTGCTCGATGAGATACAGCGTGTTCCCGGATTGTTGCGCGCCCTCAAGCTGGCGGTCGATGCCCGGCGCAGTCCGGGGCGTTTTGTCCTGACGGGGTCGGCCAATCTGCTGTTGCTGCCCGATCTTGGCGATTCTCTGGCCGGACGCATGGAGGCGCTGTATCTACAGCCGTTGTCGGCGGCTGAACTGGCGCGCCAACCGGGGCGTTTTCTGGCCGACTTGCTGGCTGGCCGCATCGAGGCGGAATTGCGCCAGACGACCGAACTATCGGACACGCTGCCGCGCTACCTCCTGGCTGGCGGCTTCCCCGAGGCGGTGGCGCGTCCGCCTGCGCGGGCGCGGGTCTGGCATCGGGCGTATTTGCGCACCCTGGTCGAGCGTGACGCGCGCGATGTCGCCCGGCTGCGCGATATGAGCGCCCTGGCCCGGCTGCTCGAACTGCTGGCGCTGCGCTCCGGCGGGCTGCTCAACGTCTCCAGTCTGGGCAATGAACTCGATTTGCGGCGCGAAACCGTTGACCGCTATCTCGATGTCGGCGAGCGTTTGTTTCTGTTGCGCCGCTTGCTGCCCTGGCATCGCAACGAGGCCAAGCGTCTCATCAAAACCCCCAAGCTGCATTTCGTCGATAGCGGCCTCGCCGCCTCGCTGACCGGATTGCGGGCGGAAGACTGGCACATCCGGCGCGAACGCTTTGGCCGCCTGCTCGAATCCTGGGTGGTGCAGCAAATCATCACCCAGGCCGGTTGGACAGACCCGGATTTACGCTTCTGGCACTATCGGGACAAAGATCAGGTCGAAGTCGATCTGGTCATTACCCAGGGGCGGCAGACTTGGGGCGTCGAAGTCAAAGCGGCGATGACGGCTTTGCCCGGAGACGGCCAGGGCTTGCGCCGTCTGGCCGAACAGTGTGGCAAGGATTATCGCGGCGGCGTCGTGCTCTATTCAGGCGACAGCGTTTTTGCCTTGCCCGGACAAAACACCTTTGCCGTGCCTCTGGCAAGGTTGTGGGACAGGTGACATTTACCGCGTCGGCTGATGAAGAATAACTCCCCGGCTCATGGGATTGCCTTGGTCTTTGGTAAAATTCCGCCTCTCCATTTTCAGGAAAACTCCGCATGATTCTCGTCACCGGCGGCGCTGGGTTCATCGGCAGCAATTTCATTCTCGACTGGCTGGCGACATCCGATGAACCCGTCATTAACCTCGACGCCCTGACTTACGCGGGTAATCTGGAAAACCTCGCGGCGCTTGCTGGCGACCCCCGCCACATCTTCATCCACGGCAGTATCGGCGACTTTGAGCGGGTTTCCGGCCTGCTCGCCAAACACCAGCCCCGCGCCATCGTCAATTTCGCCGCCGAATCGCACGTCGACCGCAGCATCCACGGGCCAGAAGATTTTATTCAGACCAATATCGTCGGCGTCTTTCGTCTGCTTGAAGCGGCGCGCGCCCATTACGGTCAACTGGAACCCGCCGCCCAGGCCGCCTTCCGCTTTCTCCACGTCTCAACCGATGAAGTCTACGGCTCGCTCGCCCCGCATGACCCGGCTTTTTCCGAAACCAACCGCTTTGAACCGAACAGCCCCTACTCGGCGAGCAAGGCGGCGAGCGATCATCTGGTTCGCGCCTACCATCACACCTACGGTTTGCCGGTGCTGACCACCAACTGCTCGAACAATTACGGCCCCTATCATTTTCCGGAAAAGCTCATTCCGCTCATCATCCACAACGCCCTGGCGGGCAAGCCGCTGCCTATTTACGGCGACGGCCAGCAGATTCGGGACTGGCTCTACGTCCAGGACCATTGCCGCGCCATCCGCCGCGTCCTCGAAGCCGGGCGGCTGGGCGAAACCTACAACATCGGCGGCTGGAACGAAAAAGCCAATCTCG
>JAITWU010000399.1 GCA_031285115.1 Azonexus sp.
GCCAATAGGGAGGATCGAAAACCACGGTGGCTCCAAGTTCCTCCCCGTTGCGAAGCAATGGGGAGGGGGACCATGCGCAGCATGGTGGAGGGGTAGACGAGCGCGAAGTAATGATTGGCTTATTTATGGGCAAATTCTCAGCACTGCCTTGAAATGACAGGGAATTTGATGCTCTGGCCCTGGTGCCTGTCCTGTTTGCTTTGACTTGCCAAGCCAAAAATAATATTATCCCCGGTTTTTGTCGCAACAGTTACCGATTGAAGAAGATCAACAACCCCTTCGCCTTTGCCCGCGATTTGCGCGTTCTTGAGGGGAGGCTGGAAGTCGCCGGACTGGAGCGCCTGCATGATTTGCTGGCTGAAACGGGCGGGACGGTTTTCTGGCATCTGGAAGGGGAGCGCGGGCAGCGCGGGGAGTCGCTTTTGCGGCTGACGGTGAGCGGCGGTTTGCTGCTGGCTTGTCAGCGTTGTCTGGGCGCGACGCCGTTTGATCTCGACATTGACAGTTTGCTGGCGCTCGTTCCGGCGGGCGCGGAATTGTCGCAGGAGGAGCTGGAAGACGACAGCCGGGATTTTCTGCCGGTGGAGCATGATCTGGATGTGGCCGAATTGGTGGAGGATGAAATCCTCCTGGCCCTGCCGGTGGCGCCACGGCACGAAAAATGTGGTTTGCCGGGGGTTGCCGATGACGGCGGGCGGGTTCATCCCTTCGCCGGGCTGGCGGGCCTCAAGGGCAAGCTGAACTAAGGGCAAGCTGAACTGATTTTTTTTGGAGTAATACAACATGGCCGTTCAACAGAACAAAAAGTCCCCATCCAAGCGCGGTATGCACCGCGCCCACGATTTTCTCGCCGCGCCGCCGCTGGCTGTCGAGCCGACGACGGGCGAGACGCATTTGCGTCATCACATTTCGCCGAGCGGTTTTTACCGTGGCAAAAAAGTCACCAAGGGCAAAGGCGAGTAATTTATTCCGGCGAGGGCAGGTTGCCGCGTGACTGCAACCTGCCTTTTCTTTTGCCATGACAACCCGTATTGCCATTGATTGCATGGGGGGAGACCACGGTCCGTCGGTGACGGTTCCGGCGGCGGTCTCTTTCCTGGCTTCACATCCGGCGGCTCATCTCATTCTGGTTGGCCAGGAGGATGCGTTGCGTCCGCTGCTTGGCGCCGAGGCCGGGAATGCCCGGTTGCGTGTGGTTCATGCCTCGGAAGTGGTCGGTATGGATGAATCGGTGGCGCTCGCCTTGCGCAACAAAAAAGATTCGTCGATGCGCGTCGCCATCAATCTGGTCAAGGCGGGTGAGGCCGATGCCTGCGTTTCGGCGGGCAATACCGGCGCTTTGATGGCGATTTCGCGCTTTGTCCTGAAAATGCTGCCGGGCATTGACCGGCCCGCCATTTGTACGGCGCTGCCGACGGCCAGGGGGCATACCCATATGCTCGATCTCGGGGCCAATGTCGATTGCGGGCCGGAGCACCTGCTCCAGTTCGGCATCATGGGGGCCATGCTGGTCGAGGCGATGGAGCACAAGGAGCGGCCCACGGTCGGCATCCTCAATATCGGCGAGGAAGAAATCAAGGGCAACGAAGTGGTCAAGGCTGCCGCCGACCTGCTGCGCGCTTCGGGGCTGAATTTCATCGGCAATGTCGAGGGCGACGGTATTTATAAGGGCGAGGCCGATGTCATCGTCTGCGATGGTTTTGTCGGCAATGTGGTCTTGAAAGCCTCCGAAGGGCTGGCGCAGATGTTGAGCGGCGCATTGAAGAGTGAATTCAGGCGCAACGCGCTGACCACGCTGGCGGCGCTGATCGCCCTGCCGGTGCTCAACCGCTTCAGGCAGCGTTTTGACCATCGTCGTCACAATGGCGCGATTTTGCTCGGCCTCAAGGGTATTTCGGTCAAAAGCCACGGTTCGGCGGATGTGCTGGCGTTTACCCACGCCATCGCCCGCGCTTACGATGCCGCCGAAAACAAGGCGCTCGACCGGATTGCGGCGCGCATGGGGCAATTGAATGCGGCCCAATTGACGATGGGAGAGACAGCCTGATGGTTGCGTATGCGCGAGTCGCCGGCACCGGCAGTTACCTGCCCGGCAACCCGGTCAGCAATGATGATCTGGCGGCGCGGGGCATCGAAACGAACGACGAATGGATCGTCACGCGCACCGGCATCCGCTGCCGCCACCTCGCCGCGCCGGGCGTCACGTCGAGCGAACTGGGCCTCATCGCCGCCGGGCGGGCGCTCGAAATGGCCGGTGTGGCCGCCGCCGACCTCGATTTGATCATCGTCGCCACGTCGACGCCGGATTTCATCTTCCCCAGTACCGCCTGTTTGATTCAGGGCCGCCTCGGCAACAAGAACGCGGCGGCTTTTGATGTGCAGGCGGTGTGCAGCGGCTTTGTCTATGCACTTGGCATTGCCGAAAAATTCATTGCTTCCGGCAGCCACAAAAAGGCGCTGGTGATTGGCGCTGAGGTGTTTTCGCGTATTCTCGACTGGCAGGATCGCGGTACCTGCGTGTTGTTTGGCGATGGCGCGGGCGCGGTGGTGCTCGAAGCGGCGGCAAAACCCGGCATTCTGGCGACGGCGATGCACGCCGACGGCAGCCAGAGCGGCATTCTCAATGTGCCGGGGCAGGTCTGCGGCGGGCAGGTGACGGGCGACCCTTTTTTACGCATGGATGGTCAGGCCGTCTTCAAGTTTGCCGTGCGCGTGCTCGCCGATGTCGCCGAAGAAGTTTGCGCCGCCGCTGGCATTGAGACGGCGGCTGTCGATTGGCTGATTCCGCATCAGGCCAATATCCGCATCATCGACGCCACCGGCAAAAAGCTCGGCGTCGGGCGCGAGCGGGTGATTGTCACCGTCGACCGCCACGGCAACACTTCCGCCGCTTCGGTGCCGCTGGCGCTCGATGAAGCGGTGCGCGACGGGCGCATCCGGCGTGGCCATAAAGTGCTGCTCGAAGGCGTCGGCGGCGGTTTCACCTGGGGCGCGGCCCTGCTTGAATTCTGAAATTCTGGATCAGGAGCGTTTTAATGTCTTTTGCTTTCGTATTTCCCGGCCAAGGCTCGCAAAGCGTCGGCATGATGGCCGCTTACGGCGATGCTGCGGTCGTTCGCGCTACCTTTGCTGAAGCCTCGACGGCGCTCGGCGAAGATTTGTGGGCGCTGGTTGCCAACGGCCCGACGGAGGCGCTGGCGCAAACCGTCAACACCCAGCCGGTGATGCTCACCGCTGGCCTTGCCGTCTGGCGTTTGTGGCAGGAAAAAGGCGGCAAAAAACCGGCGGTCGTCGCCGGTCACAGCCTTGGCGAATATTCGGCGCTGGTCGCCGCTGGCGTGCTCGACCTCAAAGACGCCGCGCCCCTGGTGCGCCTGCGCGCTGCCGCGATGCAGGAAGCGGTGCCGCTCGGCACGGGGGCGATGGCCGCCATCCTCGGGCTGGATGACGCCGGAATCGCCGCCGCCTGCGCCGAAGCCGCCCAGGGCGAAATCGTCGAACCCGTCAATTTCAACGCCAACGGGCAAACCGTGATCGCCGGTCACAAAACCGCCGTCGAGCGGGCGATGGCCGCCTGCAAGGCGCGCGGGGCGAAGATGGCCAAAGCCTTGCCGGTGTCGGCGCCGTTTCATTCCTCGTTGATCCGCCCGGCGGCGGACAAACTGGCGGCGCGGCTGGCTGAACTTCCTTTCAAATCACCGACCATTCCTGTCATCAACAACGTCGATGTGAGTATTGAAAACGACCCGGCCCGCATCAAGGATGCCCTGGTGCGTCAGGCTTACAACCCGGTGCGCTGGGTCGAGACCATCGAGAAAATGGCGGCGCTGGGCGTCACGACCGTGGCCGAATGCGGCCCCGGCAAAGTGCTCGCTGGCCTGACTAAACGCTGCGCCGATGGCCTTGCGGGCGTGGCGCTCGCCGATGCCGCCGCCATCGACGCCAACCTTGGCCTGGAGTAAACCGATGCAGAACGACAAAATCGCCCTCGTCACCGGCGCCACGCGCGGCATTGGTCGCGCCATCGCGCTCGAACTGGGCCACCAGGGCGCAACCGTGATCGGTACGGCGACCAGCGCAGCAGGCGCGGGCGAGATTACCGCCTATCTCGCCGCCGCCCGGATCAAGGGCAAAGGCATCGTGCTTGATGTCACCAACGCCGCCCAAACCGACGCCGTGCTTGCCGATATTGCTAAAGAGTTCGGCGCCATCGGCATTCTCGTGAACAACGCTGGCATCACCCGCGACAACCTCGCGCTGCGCATGAGCGAAGACGAATGGGATGCGGTCATCGACACCAATCTCAAAGCCGTTTTCCGCCTCTCGCGCAGCGTCATGCGCGGCATGATGAAGGCGCGTTTTGGCCGTATCGTCAATATTTCCTCGGTCGTCGGCTATTCCGGCAATGCCGGTCAGGCCAATTACTGCGCCGCCAAGGCGGGCGTCGCCGGGCTTTCCCGCTCGCTCGCCCGCGAACTCGGCAGCCGCAACATCACCGTCAATTGCGTCGCCCCCGGTTTTATCGCCACCGACATGACGCACGCCCTGACCGAAGAACAGAAAACCGCCATGCTCGCCGCCATTCCGCTCGCCCGCGCCGGCACGCCGGAAGATGTCGCGGGCGCTGTCGGTTTTCTCGTCTCGCCTTCTGCCGCCTACATCACCGGGACTACGGTGCATGTCAATGGCGGTATGTTCATGGATTGATTTCACCAAACAGCCGCTTTTGGTAGAATCGCACTGTTTTTTTCGTACCCCTGAGGGGAAGGAGTTGTTTCAATGGATAACATCGTAGAGCGCGTCAAGAAGATCGTCGCCGAACAATTGGGTGTAAATGAGGCGGACATCAAGAATGAGTCCTCCTTCGTAGACGATCTGGGCGCGGATTCCCTGGACACCGTTGAGTTGGTCATGGCGCTGGAAGAGGAATTCGAGTGCGAAATTCCCGACGACCAGGCCGAAAAGATCACCACGGTCCAGCAGGCTGTCGATTACATCCTCGCTAACAAAAAGTAAGCCCGTTTCCGTTTCAACCAGCGGTTTTACACCATAAGGCCGACCCTCCTGGTCGGCCTTGCCGCATTTGCTTCCGGAGTGCATCTTGGCACGTCGCAGAGTCGTCATCACCGGTCTGGGGCTGATTTCCCCGGTCGGTAACAGCGTTGAGGAAGGCTGGCGCAATATTGTCGCTGGCGTTTCCGGCATCGCCCCCATCACCCGCTTCGATGCCTCGAACTTCCCGGTCAAATTCGCCGGGGAAGTCAAGGATTTCGACATTTCACACTACATTTCCGCCAAAGATGCGCGGCGGATGGACAAATTCATCCACTACGGCCTCGCCGCCGGTATGCAGGCCGTGCGCGACGCCGGTCTGGACAAGGAAGGCGCGGCTGACCCGGAGCGCGTCGGCGTCGCCATCGGCTCCGGCATTGGCGGCCTGCCGCTGATCGAAGAAACCAAGGACGAAATCAACGCCGCCGGTGTGCGCAAAGTCTCGCCCTTCTTCATCCCCGGCTCGATCATCAACATGATTTCCGGCAACCTGGCCATTGAATACGGCTTCAAGGGGCCGAACATCACCATCGTCACGGCGTGCAGCACCGGCACCCATTCCATTGGCGACGCCGCCCGTCTCATCGAATACGGCGATGCCGATGTGATGGTCGCCGGTGGCGCTGAATCGACCGTCTCGCCGCTCGGCATCGGCGGCTTCTGCGCCGCCCGGGCGTTATCGACCCGCAACGACGATCCGGCCACCGCCAGCCGCCCGTGGGACAAAGACCGCGACGGCTTCGTCCTCGGCGAAGGCGCAGGCGTCCTCGTGCTCGAAGAATACGAACACGCCAAAGCGCGCGGCGCCAAAATCTACGCCGAAGTCGCCGGTTACGGCATGAGCGCCGACGCCTACCACATCACTGCGCCGAACATGGACGGCCCGCGCCGCTCGATGGTCAATGCCCTCAAAAACGCCGGCCTCTCGCCTGCCGACGTGCAGTACGTAAACGCCCACGGCACCTCCACCCCGCTTGGCGACAAAAACGAATCGGACGCCATCAAAGCCGCCTTCGGCCCGGCGGCGCGCGATGTCGTCGTCAATTCAACCAAGTCGATGATCGGCCACCTCCTCGGCGGCGCGGGCGGCGTCGAATCGCTGATTACCGTGCTGGCGATCCATCACCAGATCTCGCCGCCGACCATCAACATCTTCAATCAAGATCCGGAATGCGATCTCGACTACTGCGCCAACAAGGCGCGGCCCATGAAGATCGAAGTGGCGCTCAAAAACAACTTCGGCTTCGGCGGCACCAACGGCTCGCTGGTGTTCAAGCGAATCTGACGTTTTCAGGCAGAAAGACGAACGGTGCAGTTTCCGATCATCATCGGACTCTCCCGTTCGCGTTGGCAGACAGCCGTTTTACTCCTCATCGCCACACTGGCGAGCCTGACCGCGCTGTTCTTCCCACGCCCGCTACCGTGGCGCGTCGGCCTGTTATTGGCAATCTGGAGCCTCACCGGCTGGGCCTCGCTGCGCCTGACGCCGCCGCTGGCCATCATCCGCCTTGAAGCGAACGGCAGCATCCAGGTCAAATCAAATACCGATCAGGATTTTGCACCAGCCACCATCCTGCCCGGCATCACGGTTCATCCCTGGCTGACCGTGCTTCGCCTCAAACTGGCCGACGGCAACCACTGCGCCCTGCTGTTCTCGCCCGACAACCTCACCGCCGATGACTTCCGCCGCCTGCGGATATTTTTGCGCTGGCGGGTCGCTGCGGGCGGGCCAATCACCTGAACACATGGGTCGCCC
>JAITWU010000069.1 GCA_031285115.1 Azonexus sp.
GAGATGCTTTCAATCAGCGCCAGCGTCGCCAGCGTCAGCCAGAAAACACCGGGCCAGTCGAAGGCCTGGCGCTCGCTTGGCCGTGGCGCGGGCAGCAGGCGGAAGGCCATGAGGCCAGCGGCGACGGCAAAAGGCGCGCCGAGCAAAAAAATCGCCTGCCAGCCAAAGCGGTCGAGCAACACGCCGCCCAGGGATGGCGCGATGGCGGGCGTCAGCGCGATGCCAAAAATCAACAGGCCGGAAGCGCGGCCCCGGATTTCCGGCGCAAACAGCCGCATCAGCGCCAGCGTCCCCATCGGTTGCAGAACGCCCGCCGCCGCCCCTTGCAGAATACGGGCGGCGACGACGAGCGAAAAAGTCGGCGCGAAATAGCCGCCAATGCTGGCAAACAGCATGACGCCGATGGCGAGCAGAAAAACGATGCGAAAACCGAGCCGGTCGAGGAGCCACGAAGCGGGCAGCATGGCCACTGTCATCGCCGCGAGAAAACCCGTCATCGTCCACTGCACCAGCCCCTGGCCGATGCCAAAATGCCGCGCCAGCGCCGGGACGGCGACATTGAAGCTGGACGTGGACAAAACCCCGGCCACCGTCCCTAGGCTGAGAATGAACATCACGATCCATTTGTATCGCGAGCCGTGGCGTTCGGACAGCGTGTCGAAAGATTCGGCAGGGCGGAGCAGTTTGAGCATGAATGGGCAATGGGATAAGTCGTTGTTTTTATTAACTTGACGATTATGGTTTTTGCAAAAATAAATCAGCCCGTGGTCGGCAGCGTTTCAGCATTCTCGCGCTGGCGGCTATGGTCAAAGCCCCTCTCCCCTTGCGGGAGAGGGGTTGGGGAGAGGGGGAAATGACCGGCGGCGCTTTTTTTAACCGCCTGACCCTCATCCCCGGCCCCTCTCCCGCAGGCGGGAGAGGGGAGTGGCGGGCGCTGTCAGACATCTTTGTTCATGCAATTATCATTGCTGCGGTTGCCCTGAAGGCTTGGGTTGTGGGACTTGGCGATTCAATTTTGGATCGTCGATTCTATAGCGCGACGGGCGTTTAATTTTTCTCGGCCAAGCGTAATTCAATCAAATGCGGCCCTTTGGCCGCCAGGGCCTGGGTGACGGCGGCAGCCAGCGCCGCAGGCGAGTCGGCGCGAGCGAAAGCCAGGCCGAAAGCTCGCGCGGCGTGGCTGAAATCGACCTTTTGCGACGTTTTCCAGCCGCGCTCGAACTCGGCCAGAGCGGCTTGCGGCATCCCTTCAAAAATCCCGCCGCCGCCGTTGTTCACGACGATGAGCACGACATCGCGGCCCGGCGTCAGCGCCAGCGCGCCCATATCGTGCTGGCAGGTCAAATCGCCGACCAGGGCGACGACGCGGCCTGCCGCCGCAGCAATGCCGAGCGCCGTCGACAGATTGCAGTCGATGCCGCTCGCCCCCCGGTTGGCGTAAATCACCGGCCCGCTGTCGGCGCTCCCCGAATGGCGGTCGAGATCGCGGATGGGCAGCGAATTGCCGACGAACAGCGGTATGCCGTCGGGCAGGGCGGCAATCAGCGCGGCTACCGCGCCGCCATCGACATGGCGGGCGGCTTCTTCGCGGGCGGCAAAAACCGTCCGCCAGTCGTTTGCCGCTGGCGTCGGACGTTCTGCCAGCAAGGCGCGGCAAAAAGCCGCCGGGTCGACGCGCAGCAGATCACTCAATTGATGCGCCGGGTCGTTCCAGCGCGGCCACGGATCGACCAGAACATGCAGCGGGCGTGACCGGGCGACAAACTGCTGCAAGGCTTTGCTGACCGGAAAAGCGCCAAAGCGCAGCAGCCATTCGCCAGTCGGCGCGTCAGCCAGCCAGTCGCCATAGCCGACGCAGAGGCGGCTCCGCTCGTGCCGCCCGAAGCGCAAGCCGGAGAGCGGCTCGGCCAGCAGCGGACAATCGAGCTGCGCCGCCAGCGCCGTCACGCTGGCGGCAAAACCCGGCGTGGCGGGCAGTTCGCCGCAGACGATGACGCCGGGGCGGCCATCGAGACGCCGGGCCAGTTGGCGCAGCGCCGCCGCTGTCGGCTCGCGGCTGGCTTCGACAACCCGAATCGTCGGCGGCACAGCTACCGGCGGACAGTCGCCGACTGGCGTCAAAGGTTCGCGGAACGGCTGGTTGAGATGCACCGGGCCGGGCAGGGGGCCGCGCGCCTCGGTGCTGGCCTGCGCCGCCAGCGCATACAGCCGGGCCGGGGAAAAATTTTCATGCGGCGTCGCCAGCAGATGACGGGCGCGAACATGCGGGCCGAACAGCGCCGTCTGGTCAATGGTCTGGTTCGCCCCGCAGTCATGCAACTCCGGCGGGCGATCTGCGGTCAGCAAGAGGAGCGGCGCGCCAGCCTGGCTCGCTTCGACGACGGCGGGCAGCCAGTTGGCCGGGGCGCTGCCCGAAGTCGCCAGCAACAACACCGGCTGCCTCGTCGCTTTGGCGAGGCCGAGCGCGAAAAAAGCCGCGCACCGCTCGTCGATCACCACTTCGCAAGTCATCTGCGGCTGGCGCAGCAAAGCCAGGGCCAGCGGCGTCGACCGCGCG
>JAITWU010000080.1 GCA_031285115.1 Azonexus sp.
ATCACCTCGGAGAGTCTGCCGCTGACGGCGGTTCAGGATATGGTCAATACGCGGCTCGCTTTGAAGATCAGCCAGATTTCCGGCGTCGGCCTGGTCACGCTGGCGGGCGGCCAGCGGCCCGCCGTGCGGGTGCAGGGCAATCTGGAGGCGTTGGGGGCGATGGGGCTGGGCCTTTCGTCGCTCAATACGGCGATCAACAACGGCAACGCCAACAGCGCCAAGGGCAGTATCGACGGGCAGACGCGCCAGTACAGCATCAACGCCAACGACCAGTTGCTGACGGCGGCGGATTATAAAAACCTCATCATCGCCTACGCCAACGGCTCGCCGGTGCGCCTCAAGGATGTGGCGAATGTGGTCGACGGCGCCGAAAACGACCGGCTGGCGGCGTGGACGGTGATCAAGGACAGTGAGGCGGCGACGCTTGCGCCCGCCATCATCCTCAATGTCCAGCGTCAGCCGGGGGCCAATGTCATCGCCACGGTGGACGCCATCAAAAAGCAGTTGCCCGCCTTGCAGGCGAGCCTGCCGCAAAGCGTCAACATCGCCGTGTTGACCGACCGCACGCTCGGCATCCGTTCGTCGGTGGCGCATGTCGAAATGGAGCTGGCGCTGGCCGTGGTCATGGTCGTGCTGGTGATTTTTTTCTTTCTCCACAGTCTGCGGGCGACGATCATCGCCAGCATTGCCGTGCCGATTTCGCTGATGGGCGCGATCGGCGCGATGTATCTCCTCGGGTATTCGCTCAACAATCTGTCGCTGATGTCGCTGACCATCGCCACCGGCTTTGTCGTCGATGACGCGATTGTCATGATCGAGAATATTTCCCGCCATCTCGAAAAGCTGCGGGCGGCGGGCGAAAAACCGTCTGTTTCGCTCCGTCAGGTCGCCTTCAAGGCGGCGCTGGAGGGCGCGGGCGAGATTGGCTTCACCATCATTTCGCTGACCGTCTCGCTCATTGCCGTGCTGATTCCGCTTTTGTTCATGCAGGAGGTGATCGGGCGGCTGTTCCGCGAATTTGCCGTGACGCTGGCGATCACCATTCTTTTTTCGGCGCTGGTGTCATTGACACTTGTGCCGATGATGTCGGCGCGCTGGCTGGAGCCGCTGGACGCCGCGCACGGACGGCTGGCGGCGCGGATTCAGGCCGGTTTTGAGTGGGTCATCGGCTGGTACGACCGGAGCCTCGCGCGGGTGCTGGCGCATGAAAAACTGACGCTGGCGGTCGCCATCGGCACCTTGCTGTTGACCGTGTTTTTGTATTGGGCGATGCCCAAAGGGCTGTTCCCGACGCAGAGCACCGGCCAGTTGCAGGCGCAGTTGAGCGCCCCGAGCGATGTCTCTTTCGCCCGCATGTCGGCCTTGCAGGCGGCGGCGGCACGGGTGGTGGCCGATGATCCGGCGGTGCTGTCCTTGAGTTCGGTGGTCGGCGTCGATGGCGTGAACAATCTGGCGCTGTCGGCGGGGCATCTGATGATCAACCTCAAACCGCGCTCCCTCTTTGGCGATTCGGAAGCGACGATCATGCGGCGGTTGCGCGACGCCGTTACCGCCGCCGTGCCGGGCGTGCAGATCGACTTGCAGCCGACGCAGGATTTGACCGTCGATTCCGACACGGGTCCTACGCCCTATCGCTTTGACCTCGAAGGCGTCGATACGGCGCAGATCAACGACTGGGCGCAACGTCTCACTGAGCGCATCGCCGCCCTGCCGGAAGTCAGCCGCGCCACCACCAGCGCCGGGGCGACCGGCCTTGCGGCAATGGTCAAGGTCGACCGCGACACCGCCTCGCGCCTCGGCGTTACCGCCAGCAGTCTCGATGACGCGCTCTACAACGCCTTCGGCCAGCGCATCGTGTCGACCATTTTTGGCGAAACCAGCCAGTATCGCGTCATCCTGCAAGCCGCGCCGACCGGCAAAGCGGCGCTGCAAGCCCTCGCTGACATGCCGGTGCAGATCAATGTCACCAGCGGCAGCGCCACCAGCGGCGGCACGACGCCGCTCTCCTCCTTCGCCCGCATCGTCGAGGAGCCAGCGCCCTTGCAGGTGACGCGCGTCGGCCAGTATCCGGCGGCGACGGTCGGTTTTGACGTGAGGCCGGGCGTTTCGCTCGGCGCGGCGGTCGACGCCATCCGCGCCGCAGCGCAAAGCGAAAAATTGCCCGATGCCGTGACGCTGCGCTTTACCGGCGCGGCGGGGTCGTATGAGGGGTCGCTGGCGAACCAGGTGTGGCTCATTCTGGCGGCGGTCATCTGCGTCTATATCGTGCTCGGCGTGCTCTATGAGAGTTATGTGCACCCGCTGACCATTTTGTCCACCCTGCCTTCGGCGGGCGTCGGCGCGCTGCTGGCCTTGTGGCTGACCGGCCACGCGCTCGATGTGGTCGGCATCATCGGCCTCGTGCTCTTGATCGGCATTGTCAAAAAGAACGCCATCATGATGATCGACTTCGCCATCGAGGCCGAGCGCCAGCACGGTATGCCGCCGCGCGAGGCGATTCATCAGGCGGCGCTGTTGCGTTTTCGCCCGATCATGATGACGACGCTGGCGGCGCTCGCCGCCGCCGTGCCGCTGATGTTGAGCTTCGGCGACGGCGGCGAGCTGCGCCGCCCGCTCGGCATGGCGATTTTTGGCGGGCTGGTGTTGTCGCAACTGCTCACCCTTTTTACGACGCCGGTGATTTATCTCGCCTTCGACCGCTTCGGGCAAAAGCTCGATCAGGGGCTGGCGGCTGAAATGGCCGATGAACAAAGCGGGCGCTGAAAGATGAACCTCTCGCGCTGGTTCATCGAGCGGCCCATCGCCACCACGCTGTTGACCATTGGTCTCGCGCTGGCGGGCATCGGCGCTTTTTTCCTGCTGCCGATCGCGCGGCTGCCCGCCGTCAGCTTCCCGGTCATTTTCGTGACGGCCAATATTCCGGGGGCGAGTCCATCGGACATGGCGCGGACTGTGGCGACGCCGCTGGAGCGCACGCTGGGCGTCATTTCCGGCGTCAATGAAATGACTTCCAGCAGTAACACCGGCGCCAGCCGTGTCGTTTTGCAATTCGATCTTTCCCGCAATATCGACAGCGCCGCCCGCGACGTGCAGGCCGCCATCAACGCCGCCCGCGTCGATCTGCCCGCCAATCTCAGAAGCAACCCGACCTACCGCAAAGCCAACCCGGCGGGAATGCCTTTTCTCGTGCTGGCGATTACCTCCAAAACACGCACGCCGGGGCAGATTTACGATGCCGTCAATAACGTCGTCAGCCAGCGCCTGTTGCAGGTTCAAGGCGTCGGCGACGTTACCCTGGGCGGCGGTTCGCTCCCTGCCGTGCGCGTCGAACTCGATCCGTTCAAGCTGCACGATCTCGGTGTTTCCAGCGAAGACGTCCGCGCTGCGATTCAGGCCAACAACGCCAACCGGCCCAAGGGCGTGGTCGAAACCGGCGGCGACGCGGGCCGGGCGCTGCAAGTGCTGACGCCGCCGCCGGGCTTGCGGGCGGCGGATTACCAGCGGCTCATCGTCGCCTACCGCAACCATCAGGAAGTGCGTTTGCAGGATGTCGCCAAAGTCAGCGACAGCGTGCAGGACTTGCACACGCGCGGCATGTTCAACGGCAACCCGGCCATCACCGTGCTCATTACGCAGCAGCCGGACGCCAACCTGATCGAAGTCGCCGACCGCATCCATGCGCTGTTGCCGCAACTCCGCGCCCAACTGCCGTCGGATGTCGAACTCCAGGTGGCGACCGATTTCACCGGCACCATCCGCGCCTCGGTGCGCGAGGTCGAACTGACCCTGGTTATTTCGGTGCTGCTGGTCGTCCTCGTCGTCGGGCTGTTTTTGAAAAATCTGCGCTCGGCGCTGGTGCCTGCGGTGGCGACGGTGGTGTCATTGCTCGGCACTTTCGGCGTCATGTATCTGCTCGGCTATTCGCTCAACAACCTGACCCTCATGGCGCTCACCGTCGCCACCGGCTTTGTCGTCGATGACGCCATCGTCGTGCTGGAAAACATCTCGCGCCATATCGAAATGGGCTGCCCGCGCCGTCAGGCGGCGCTCGAAGGGGCGCGTGAAGTCGGCTTCACGGTGCTGACCATCAGCCTGTCGCTGATCGCCGTCTTCATCCCGCTGCTGTTCATGGGCGGCCAGCCGGGACAGTTCTTCCGCGAATTCGCCGTGACGCTGTCGGCAGCGGTGATGATTTCGCTGGTCATCTCGCTCACCGCAACACCAATGCTGTGCGCGTACTTGTTGCCGAAAGGGGGAAGTCCCTCCCCTCTCCCACTTGTGGGAGAGGGGCCGGGGGTGAGGGCTGCCGCCCTGCGCCCACTGATCAACGCTATTCACCCACTCGGCCCGCAGCCAGACCCGCTTCACCCGCTCCTCCGGAGCCGCCGCCGCCCGCTCACTGCCCTCCCCCTCGCTGGTCC
>JAITWU010000116.1 GCA_031285115.1 Azonexus sp.
CACCGATGGCCACCACCAGGAAGGGCACCAGCATGGAGAATGGATCAAGGGTATAGCCCAGAAGCGAGATAAGCCCCAACTGCCAGATAACGGCAACGATCGAACAGGTGAGCACCAGGGCGGTGCTGCGCACACAGCGGGTATAGGTATAAATGATCGCGGCGGCGATGATGACGGCGATGGCGAAGAACATTGCCACCTGTTTCAGGCCAGCGATCAAATCACCGATCATCTTGGCAAAGCCGATGACGTAAACACGGACTTTGGCATCCTTGGCGCCCGCATAACGCTGGGCGATGTCATCCAGCTTGTCGGAAAAATCCTTGTAATTGACTGATTTGCCTTCGGCGTCGATCGGCATCAGGGGAATCACGATCATGCTTGAGCGGTAGTCGTTGGCGACCAGACTGCCGACCACATTGGCGCGCGCGATATTGATGCGCAAATTCTCAATGGAGCTGGGGCTGCCGTCGTAGTCATGGGGCAGCACCGGCCCACCGTTGAACCCTTCCTCGGTGACTTCAGTCCAGCGCACCACGGGAGCGAAGATAGATTGCATCCACGGGCGGTCAACGCCTTTAAGCAGAAAAATCTCGTCGTTGATCTTGGCCAGTTGCGCCAGATATTCAGCATTGAAGATGTCGCCATCCACCGGCTCGACCGCGACCCGGACGGAATCCCCGAGACCGCGCAACTCGCTCCGGTTTTCCAGGTAGTTTTTGATATAGGGATGGCTCTGGGGCAGCGTCTTGTCGTAGCTGGCGCTGATTTCCAGATGGCGTATCTGAAAGCCGAGAAACAGCGTCAGCAGCGCGCAACACAAAATCAGCGCGATGCGGTTGTTAAAGATGATCCGCTCCAGCAAACCACCGGATTTCGTGTCGAAATCCTTCGGGTCGCTGATTACAGCCATTTCGATATGTTTACGGGGCGCAGCCATGACCGAATTCCCTGTTGATTCCAAACGCTCGCGCCGCAACGGGCCTGCGGCTCACCGGAACCGCAGGCCCAAACAGCGCGCTGTCAGGCGCTTTTAGCGCACGCCGCCCTGGGCAATAGCGGCGGGTTGATAGTAGGAAGCGGGTTTCGCGTCCTCGGGCTTGGTCACGACCATCATGCCAACGCCAGCCGGGGTATAAGCCTGACGCACATAGCCACCGCCCGGCATGTCATGAACCACGAACTCGTGGGTGTTATGACCGGTCGTCTCATAGAACGGATAGTAGTGGTTCCAGGTCACCCGGTAGATCTTGCCCGCGTCGTCGTAGTTGTCCGACATGCCGACGGCGAAGATATCTTCATCCCAGTAGATGGTCCGGCGGGGGTAGACATGACGCTTGCCCTCTTTAAGTGTGGCCTCCACCACCCAGACCCGGTGCAGTTCCCAGCGAACGCAGTCAGGATTGAGGTGATGCGGGGTATACACTTTCTCGTCGGAACAGATCTGCGGATCGTGGATCTTGAACTCGTTGTACGGGATGTAGATCTCCTTCTTGCCCACCAGTTTGTAGTTGTAGCGATCCTGAGCGCCGTAGAAAACCTGGGTTTCATCGACGGTGCCGATGCCGCCGCCTGCCGGGCTGGGCGTGTCATAGGCCACGTCCGGCGAGAGCTTGACCCGGCGCTGTCCCGGTGAATAGCTCCAGGCCAGACGCCCGACACCGACCATATCAACGGCGTCATGGAGAACCAGGATTTCACCGGCCTTGCGGGTCGGACCAGTCCAGTCGACGCGGCCATACTCAATGATTTCATCATTGGCGATAGGCGTAGTGCGGCCCGGTTTGTTGAGGGGGAAGGTCTGCCAGTACTCAAAAGCGCCGGTCAGAACCGCCTTGCCCTGCGGGGTCACCATAGTCGAGGTCTGGGACGGCGACTGGTAGGCGTACTGGTCATATTTCATGGTCCGGTTCCACATCACTTCCGCGCCATTTTTCGGGATCGGGAAGGGTACGCCGCCGTAGCAGGTGCCAGCCAGTTGCAAGAGGCTATCCGCCAGCTTGCAGGTGGCCGCATTCTTCATCGTGTTATCGAGAATGTACTTGGGATAGCTGGCCGTGCGATGGGTCGGGTAAACATCCATACGGAAAGTCGGATATTTCTTGAGCATTTCCTTGACGCCTTCGGTCAGCTTGCCCGCGTACTGGGCCATGTTCGCCGCCGTGATCGTCAGCACCGGTTTTTCGTTGGCATAGGGATCAGGGCGAAAGCCCGGCTTGGATGGATCGTAACTGGCCGGCGGCTTGACGCCGCCGGGGACATAGGCCGGAATACTGCCATCGGCATTGGCGCCTGCCTCGGCGCCCCAGACGGTCAGGCTACTGCCCAACTTCTTGATCTCATCTGGCGTCGATTCCGCGAAAACGCTGCCCGATGCTCCCAAGGTCGTCAGCAGAATCGCAATACTTGTGCGTAATTTCATGATGATGTCTCTTTCGTTGTGTTTTACACAGTGATGCGCTGGTTATTAAAAGGTGGTCTTGAAGGTGAGGGAAACCCAGCCACGGTCACGATAGACGCCAGCGCCGTTAGCCGCCCCTGTCCACAGGCCAGTCGCGGGGTCTTTCGGTAGCGGACCGAAGTAATCGTTGTAGGCAAGCGTGACTTTATACTTGGCGTAGATGTCGAAATCGGCACCGATACTCCAGGCGCCAGCCCCCTTGCCAACGCCTTGAGGAGTCGGCGTATTGCCATCCAGACCCATGCTGAAGTTGACCGGCACACTCATATCCACTCCCGGAACAACCTGGAAATAGGTAGGCGTGAAGGCAATATTCAGACCCCAAGCGTCATCCGTGGCGCAACCATCCTTGATTCTGCGGCAGCCGTTGACTCGGCCCTTGAAGAACTTCTTGGTCGAACCATCAATGCTGTCGAGATTGGTGTTTCTGTATTATTGACATTTTACATACAGGGTGTGCTAAAATGTAATTTATATATTTATTCAACAAATATAGGTACTGAATATTTTAAACACGCTGCATACTCCGTTTTTTTCTCTTCAAAATGCCGTTTGTTTCATAATGCTACCTTTCTTGGTTCCTGTATTATTGACATTTTACATACAGGGTGTGCTAAAATTTAATTTATATATTTATTCAACAAATATAGGTACTGAATATTTTAAACACGCTGCATACTCCGTTTT
>JAITWU010000074.1 GCA_031285115.1 Azonexus sp.
TTGGCCGTTTCGTATTCGACGTGCGAGGTGTTGATGGTGATGCCGCGCGCTTTTTCTTCCGGCGCGTTGTCGATCTGGTCGTAGCCTTTGGCCGAGCCGCCGAACTTGGTCGCCAGCACGGTGGTGATCGCCGCCGTCAGCGTCGTCTTGCCATGATCCACGTGACCAATCGTACCGACATTCACGTGCGGCTTGGTCCGTTCAAATTTTTCCTTTGCCATTCCATATCCCCAATCATCAAGTCAAATAAACAGAAAACAGCCAATCGGTGGTGCCCATGGGCAGGATCGAACTGCCGACCTCTCCCTTACCAAGGGAGTGCTCTACCACTGAGCCACATGGGCCTACCTTTTGAAACCAAAACCATACCGCATCATGGAGCGGGTGAAGGGAATCGAACCCTCGTCTTAAGCTTGGAAGGCTTCAGCTCTACCATTGAGCTACACCCGCTCAACCCACAACACAACCGCGCCAATCTGGTGGAGGGGGAAGGATTCGAACCTTCGAAGGCAGAGCCGACAGATTTACAGTCTGTTCCCGTTGACCGCTTGGGTACCCCTCCGGAAGAACTGGAAATTATCTGTGTATGCGCAAATTCTGTCAATAGCTGCTGCAACAAAAAAGCCGGTGATCGCCGGCTTTTTTGTTAGTGCGTGAGCGAGAAAATTACTTGAGGGACAGAATCCAGGCCACCAGCTTCTTCGCTTCTTCTTCGGTGACATTGTTCGGCGGCATCGGCACCTGGCCCCAGTTGCCCTTGCCGCCAGCCTTGACCTTGGCGGCCAGCGTATCCAGCGCCTTGGCGTCGCCCGCGTATTTGGCGGCGACTTCCTTGTAGGCCGGGCCGACGACCTTTTTGTCGACAGTGTGGCAGGTCAAACAGTTTTTGGCCTTGGCCAGCGCCGACATATCTTCGGCAGCGTAGGCTTGACCAGCCATTGCCATGCCCGCGATAGCGGCTGTGACGGCGATATGCACAAATTTCATCCTCGAACTCCTTTGGTTGGGTTGGTAGAAAAACGCTTTCGATGATAGAGCTTTTTCAAACAGTTGCAAGCCGTGACCGCAAAGCGACTGGTCACAATGGCTGCGACTCCTTACTGCCTTGTAAATAACGACGCATGGCAGCAATAGTTGACAATGGCGTAGTTCAAATTACCTACGCCGCTGGATTTGTGTCACATCGCGCACTGCGCCTTTGTCCGCCGAGGTCGCCATCAGGGCGTAAGCCTGTAGCGCGGCGGAAACGGTGCGCTGACGATTGACGGGTTGCCAGGCGGCGTCGCCGCGCGCTTCCATCGCCGCCCGGCGGCGGGTCAGTTCGTCGGCGCTGACGGCGAGATGGATGCGGCGTTTGGGGATGTCGATTTCGATGGCGTCACCCTCTTCGACCAGCGCAATCGCGCCGCCGTCGGCGGCTTCGGGCGAAGCGTGGCCGATCGAAAGGCCGGAGGTGCCGCCGGAAAACCGCCCGTCGGTGAGCAAGGCGCAGGCTTTGCCAAGGCCCATCGACTTGAGATAGGAGGTGGGGTAGAGCATTTCCTGCATCCCCGGCCCGCCTTTCGGGCCTTCATAGCGAATGACAACAACGTCGCCAGCGACGACTTTGCCGCCGAGAATGCCGTCGACCGCCGCCTCCTGGCTCTCGAAAACCCGCGCCCGGCCCGTGAATTGCCAGATCGAAGCATCCACCCCCGCCGTTTTGACGATGCAGCCGTCTTCGGCGATGTTGCCGTAGAGCACGGCGAGGCCGCCGTCCTGCGAATAGGCATTGGCCTGGTTGCGGATGCAGCCGTGGGTGCGGTCGAGGTCAAGTTCGGAAAAACGCTGTCCCTGCGAAAAAGCGACTTGCGTCGGCACTCCGCCCGGCGCGGCTTTGAAAAATTCATGGACATTGATGATGTCGTCGCGGCCGCGCGCCACGTCCCAATATTCAATCGCTTCGCCCAAGGTTTTGGCATAAACGGTCGGCACATCGCAGCGCAACAGCCCGGCGCGTTCGAGTTCGCCCAAAATGCCCATGATGCCGCCCGCGCGATGCACGTCTTCGATGTGATATTTGTCGGTCATCGGCGCGACTTTGCACAGGCAAGGCACGGAGCGGGAAATGCGGTCGATGTCGGCCATCGTGAAATCGACGCCAGCCTCGCGGGCGGTGGCGAGAATGTGCAGCACGGTGTTGGTCGAGCCGCCCATCGCCACATCCAGCGTCATGGCGTTCTCGAAAGCGGCTTTGGTGGCGATGGCGCGCGGCAGGACGGAAGCGTCGTCCTGTTCGTAATAACGCTGGCAGAGTTCGACGGCCAGGCGACCGGCGCGCAGGAACAGTTCCCGGCGGTCGGCGTGGGTGGCGACGAGGGTGCCGTTGCCGGGCAGGCTCAAGCCCAGCGCCTCGGTCAGGCAGTTCATCGAATTGGCGGTGAACATGCCGGAGCAGGAGCCGCAGGTCGGACAGGCCGAGCGTTCGATGGCGTCGACATCGGCCTGCGCCACCGTGCTGTCGGCGGCCTGAATCATCGGATCAATCAAGTCGAGATGGACGACCTTGCCCTTGATGACGGCCTTGCCCGCTTCCATCGGCCCGCCGGAGACAAAGACGACCGGGATGTTGAGGCGCATCGCCGCCATCAACATCCCGGGCGTGATTTTGTCGCAGTTGGAAATGCAGACCATCGCGTCGGCGCAATGGGCATTGACCATGTATTCGACCGAATCGGCAATCAAATCGCGCGACGGTAGCGAGTAGAGCATCCCGCTGTGGCCCATGGCGATGCCGTCGTCGATGGCGATGGTGTTGAATTCCTTGGCGACGCCGCCCGCCGCTTCAATCTCCCGCGCCACCAGTTGGCCCATGTCTTTGAGATGCACATGCCCCGGCACGAACTGGGTGAAGCTGTTGACCACGGCGATGATCGGTTTGCCAAAATCGCCGTCCTGCATCCCGGTGGCCCGCCACAGCGAACGGGCGCCAGCCATGTTGCGGCCATGAGTCGAGGTATGGGAACGATACTGCGGCATGTCTTTTCTCCGTTGGCGAGATGCTCGAAATGGGCTGGCGGAAGCCGACGCTTCCGGGCGCGAACTATAATCGGCCAATTCTATCCGACACGACCCCGCTGATGCTTTTTCACCCCCAGTTCGACCCCGTTGCCTTTTCGCTCGGCCCGCTGGCGATTCGCTGGTATGGCCTGATGTACCTCGTCGCCTTCGCCCAATTCCTGCTTCTGGGCCGTTGGGCGATCCATCACCGGCAGGCTGCGCTGACCGTCGAACAACTCGACGATCTGCTCTTTTACGGCATGTTGGGCGTCATCATCGGCGGACGCCTGGGGCAGGTGCTGTTTTACGAACCCGGCTATTACTTCGCCAATCCGCTCGAAATTTTCGCCGTGTGGAAGGGTGGCATGAGCTTTCACGGCGGCTTTCTCGGCGTTCTCGCGGCGATGGCGCTGTGGGCGAAAAAACACCAGAAAGCCTGGCTCGACATCACTGATTTCATCGCTCCGCTGGTGCCGCTCGGTCTTGCCGCCGGACGCCTCGGCAATTTCATCAATGGCGAACTGTGGGGCCGTCTTGCCGATCCAGCGCTGCCCTGGGCGATGGTTTTTCCGCAATCCGGCGACCTGCAACCGCGCCATCCATCGCAGCTTTATCACATCGGTCTCGAAGGTTTGGCGCTGTTCGTCATCCTGTGGTTTTACAGTCGGCGGCCAAGGCCGCGCGGCGCGGTATCCGGTGTTTTTCTCATCGGTTATGGCGCTTTTCGCTTCATCACCGAATACTTCCGCGAACCCGACCACGGCATTTTCGGCCAGTCCTACACCGTCAGCATGGGGCAATGGCTGTCGCTGCCGATGATCGCCGCTGGCGCGCTGATGTTGCTGTGGGCGTACCGGAAGCGGACTTTATAATCGGCGCTTCCCCATCTCAGACAGGAATTTCCCATGACCCGCCCGTTCAAAGTTCTCGGCATCCAGCAAATCGCCATCGGCGGCCCGTCCAAGGACAAATTGCGCACCCTGTGGGTCGATATGTTCGGCCTTGAAGTC
>JAITWU010000151.1 GCA_031285115.1 Azonexus sp.
ACGCTGTACTATCGGTTCCACCCCTTGGGGGTGTTGGATGAAAGAACCGGCAAGATCGCACCAGCGAACCGCTGGCACGAGCAATGAGATGTAAACAATGTCCCCGGGATAAAACGTAAAGGGGGGGCGGGTTGTACCGAGAGGGGGAGAATGACCGGAAGCGCTCTTTCCATCGCTTCACCCTCTCCCCCGGCCCCTCTCCCGTCAAGGGAGAGGGGAGTATCGGACGCTGTCGACCATGGCGATTCAGGCGATTGTCATTCTTGCGATTGTCCTGTCATGTGATCCCTGGCTGAAAACCCGACGCCAAGTCGGGAGTAAAATGTTCGGATGAATATTCCCGATACGCTGCTCGATGAAGGATGGTTCTGGGCGGCGTGGCTTCTCTGGCTGCCCTTCTTCGTTCGCTGTGTCTGGCGCGCGCCGTGGTTGCGCGTCAGGGAGTCGGCGCATTTCAGCCTGTGGCTTGGCATCATCGTTACGCTGGTATTGCTGTGGAGCTTGAAGGCGGGCGTGCAACCGGGCTTGAGTCTGCATTTCATCGGGGCGACGGTGCTGACCCTCTGTTTCGGCCCGCAACTGGCTTTTGTCGGCCTGTCGCTGGTCGCTGCCGCAGTCACTGTCAACAGCGGTAGCGGCTGGCTGGCTTACGGCCTTAATACCCTGATCGGCGCAGGTGTCGGCGTCGGCCTCAGCCAGTTTCTCTACCGCCTGTTGTCGACAATGTTGCCGCGCCACTTTTTTGTTTACATCTTCGTCAATGGTTTTTTCGCCACGGCGCTGATGGTGGTTGGCGTCGGTTTCATGGCTTCGCTGTTGCTGGTGGTGGCCGGGCCTTATTCGTGGGACTACATTTTTACCGAGTACTTCCCCTATTTCATCCTGCTTGGTTTTGCCGAAGCCTGGCTGTCGGGCATGGTGATCACCCTGTTCGTCGTCTATCGTCCCGGTTGGGTGGCAACATTTGACGATGCTCAGTATCTGGCTAATAAATAGCGACTAAAATCCGCCGCTTTCATCGAGAGAGAGAGGAAACATCATGAGTGAATACAACGCCCCCCTGCAAGACATCCGTTTCGTCATGCAGGAACTGGCGGGGTTGGATCAGGTCGTTGGCTTGCCCGATTACCGCGATGCGACGCCGGATGTGGTCGATGCCATTCTCGAAGAGGCGGCGAAGTTTGCAGGCGGCGTGCTGGCTCCGCTCAACCGGGCGGGTGACACCGATGGCGCCAAGTGGAAGGATACCGTGGTCACCACCACGCCGGGCTTCAAGGAAGCCTATCGCCAGTTTGTCGACAACGGCTGGAACAGCGTCAGTTGTGATCCCGAATTCGGCGGTCAGGGCCTGCCGCGCCTTCTGGCGACGGCGGTCAGCGAAATGTGGAAGGCCGCTAACCACGCTTTTTCGCTGTGTCCGATGCTGACGCAGGGGGCGATCGAAGCCTTGACCATTGCCGGGAACGCCGAGCAGAAGGCGGCGTTTCTGCCCAAGCTGATTTCCGGCGAATGGACCGGCACCATGAATCTGACCGAACCTTCCGCTGGCTCCGACCTTGCCGCCGTGCGCTCGCGGGCCGAGCCGGTCGGCGATGGCACTTACAAAGTGTTCGGGCAAAAAATCTTTATTACCTATGGCGAGCATGACATGGCTGACAACATCATCCATCTCGTGCTGGCCCGCACGCCGAACGCGCCGGAAGGCGTCAAGGGTATTTCGCTCTTCGTCGTGCCGAAATTTCTGCTCAAGGCTGACGGCTCGCCGGGCGAGCGCAACGACGTTTATTGCGTCTCGATTGAACACAAGCTCGGCATCCACGGCAGCCCGACCGCTGTGCTGGCTTTCGGCGACCACGGCGGGGCGATTGGCACGCTGGTCGGCGAAGAAAATCGCGGTCTCGAATACATGTTCATCATGATGAACGCCGCCCGTTTCAATGTCGGCCTCGAAGGTCTGGGCGACGCCGAACGCGCCTACCAGCGTGCTGCTGCCTACGCCAAAGAGCGCATTCAGGGTACTGAACTCGGCGTTAAGGGCGGGCCGAAAGTGCCGATCATCAAGCATCCCGATGTTCGCCGCATGTTGCTGTCGATGCGCTCGCGCGTCGAAGCCATGCGCTCGCTCGCCTATGTCGTCGCCGCCGCGCAGGACAACGCCCGCCACAACCCGGACGAAAACGCCCGCCAGGAGGCGCAGGCGTTTGCCGATCTGATGATTCCCGTGGTCAAGGGCTGGAGCACCGAAAGCGCCATCGACATCGCCTCGACCGGCGTTCAGGTGCATGGCGGCATGGGCTTCATCGAAGAAACCGGCGCCGCCCAGCATTTGCGCGATGCCCGCATCACCGCCATTTACGAAGGGACGACGGCAATTCAGGCCAACGACCTGATTGGCCGCAAAATCGCCCGCGAAAAAGGCGTCACCATCAAGGCCGTGATTGACGACATGTTCGTCGATGCCGCCCGTCTCGACGGCGATCTCGAAGCCGTCGGAATTCGCCAGATGGCGGCCATTGCCGCGCTCGACCGGGCCGTCGACTGGCTGGTCGCCAATTTTGCCGCCAATCCCAAAGCGGCGCATGCCGGGGCTGTGCCTTTCCTCTTCCTTCTGGGGATTACCGCAGGCGGCTGGCAATTGGGCCGCGCCGCCGTCATTGCCCGCGCCAAAATCGCCGCTGGCGACAAAGACCCGTTCTGGCCCGCCAAGCTGGCGACCACCCGCTTCTTCGCCGCCCACTCGCTGACCCAGGCCGCTGGCCTCGCCGAAGCCATCCTCTCCGGCGGCGAAGGGGCGCTGGAAATGGCTGACGAGAGTTTCTGACGCAACTGGTTGAATAAGTGCCCGGAAATAGCATCATCGACAAGATGATGCTATTTCCGGATTCGTTACGTGAGGCGCCTCATGCCCAACTACGCCTGGATTTGCTATACCTGCAAGGCTGTTAATGACCCGAGCGACATTGCTTGTCGGACATGTGGTTTTCCCGCCGAGGCGACCGGCAAGCAAATTGAGGAAGCTGTTACAGGCATCAAGCAGCCGCCATCCCAGAGTTCCAAAGAATTGAGACGCCAGCGGCAGGCAGAACTGGCAGCCCTACCGGCTTGGAAAAAGCCACTTGCCTATTTTCTGTACGCAGTCCAGTTTTTTGCTGCACTCATTCTTTGGGCTGGTATTTTCAATCTCACAATGAGTCTGGTGCTGATCGGCATTGCATCATTGACGGTTGCCGAGGTGTTGTATCAGCTATTGAAAGGCAAAACGGGCGACCAGCAAACTGCTGCACCGCAGCTTCCACCAGTCGTTCGCCGCTGAGTGACAGGCCCACATGCCAGACAGCCCGGATGCCGCGCCAAAATCTCCTGTATCAAGGGACGCCTTGGTGCGTATCGGCCCGATTTGGCGCTGGCTTATTGGCCTGGGTTCGGTGTTGGTCCTTGTCTTTTTGTACGGCGTGTATCACATCGAGCGGGCAATCGACGCATTTTACTTTCATCGCTACAGCTTTCCTGTGCCAAGCATCCCTGTGATTGTCATTGCGCTGGCGGCGGTATACCTGCTGTTGGTGGCTGTGTACGGTCGTTGGCAGCTATTCTTCAAAGCAAAATAAGCTGCGTATCGCTGATTCACCAGGCCCGCGATTCCTGTTATAATTTCAAGCTTTTCAACCTTGCCCTACCGCAAACGCATGGCGGAGGGTTTATCCCATAAGGAGTTTTCATGCGCCATTACGAAATCGTTTTTATCGTCCATCCGGACCAAAGCGAACAAGTGCCCGGCATGGTCGAGCGCTATCGCGGCATCGTCACCGCCAGGGGCGGCTCGATCCATCGCCTCGAAGACTGGGGCCGCCGCCAGTTGGCTTACCCGATCCAGAAAATCCACAAAGCCCATTACGTGCTCATGAACATCGAAGTCGACGGCGAGACGCTCGGCGAACTCGAACACGCCTTCAAGTTCAACGACGCCGTGCTGCGCCACCTCATCATCAAAATGAAGGCCGCTGTCACCACGCCTTCGCCGATGATGAAGGAAGAAAAATCCAAGTCGCTGATGGGCGGCGAACCGGCTGAAACGGTCGCCCCGGAAGCGGCCTGAATCCATTAACGGGTACGGGAAAAAGGCTGAACAATCTCCGGCTCTCCGGCCTCCTGATCGAACGCAAAACCCTGCGCTACACGCCAGCGGGTCTGCCGGTCAGCGAAGGGCGGCTGCAACACCGTTCGCTGCAACTCGAAGAAGGCAGGGAACGGCAGGTCGAAGTGGAAGTTGCCGTGCTGGCCCTGGGGGAAAACGCCCGCTGGCTACAGGCCGCGCCACTCGGCGGCAGTGTCAGGATCAGCGGCTTTCTCGCCGCGCGCAGCCTGAAAAGCCGAAGCCCCGTACTGCATATCAATTCAATCGAATTTTTGGAAGGAAACGAAAATGGCCCGATTCTTCAAGAAGAAGGATGACGACAAGAAAAAGAAACGCGGCGGCGGTTTGTTCAAGCGCCGCAAGTTCTGCCGCTTTACGGCGGAAAAGGTTGAGCAGATCGACTACAAGGATGTCGACGTGCTGAAGGAATTTATCCAGGAAAACGCCAAGATCATCCCGGCTCGCCTGACTGGCACCAAGGCCGGTTATCAGCGCCAGTTGGGCGCGGCGATCAAGCGCGCCCGCTATCTGGCCCTCTTGCCGTACACCGACAACCATCAATAATCGAGGAGAAAAAACATGCAAATCATTCTGCTCGAAAAAGTCGGCAACCTCGGCAACCTCGGCGAAGTGGTCAGGGTCAAGGACGGCTACGCCCGCAATTACCTGATTCCCAAGCGCATGGCCAAACGCGCCACACCCGCCGCGATGGCCGAGTTTGAAGCGCGCCGCGTCGAACTCGAAAAAATCGCCGCCGAAAAGTTCGCTGCCGCCCAGGCCATCGCCGACAAGATGGTCGATCTGGCCGTCACGGTCAGCCGCAAGGCCGGTATGGATGGCCGCCTGTTCGGCTCGGTCGGCAACGCCGACATCGCCGAGGCGCTCAAAACCGCCGGTTTCGACATCGACCGCGCTGGCGTCCGCCTGCCGGAAGGCCCGCTCAAGGCGATTGGCGAATTTCTCATCGACGTCGCCCTGCATTCCGATGTCGTCGCCAAGGTGACGGTGGTGGTTGCCGCCGAGTGATCGTGCGCTAACGCTAAAACAAAGGCCCCGCTGATGCGGGGCTTTTTTTCACCATTTTCTGTTGCTGGTGCGCACTCAAAATGTTGCCAAGGATGAGCATCGGTGACAATATTTTGTCCATACATTTAACAGGCGGTACGACATGACTTTAGCTGGCAATTACGCGACAGCCCAGAAAAGGGCAACCAATGTTTCTCTGGCCGAGACGCTTATTGCCGAGGCCAAGGCGCTGCGGATCAATGTTTCGCAAGCGGCGGAAGCCGGAGTGATGCGGGCGGTCGCCGAGAAGCGGGCGGAACGCTGGCTGGCGGAAAATCGGGAGGCCATTGAAAGTTCCAACGCCTTTGTCGAAACTTGCGGCCTGCCGCTGGAACAGTTCAGGATGTTCTGATGTCGAGATTTACCGTCTATCCCAATCCTGCCGGGAAAGGCTATCTCATCGACGTTCAGGCCGACTCGATGAGCCACTTCAATACGCGCATGGTGATCCCTCTGCTGCCGCTGACAATCGCGCCGAAACCGGCGAGCGCTTTGAATCCATTGTTTGACATCGGCGATCAGCCCTGTTCGATGGCAACGCAATACATGGCCGCAGTACCCGTGAAAGTGCTGAAAAATCCAGTCGGTAACGTTGCTGACCGTCGGCTCGATATTGTGACGGCCATAGATCTCCTGCTTCAGGGCTTTTGATTGTCCAACGCTTACCCTGCGGTACTCACCGGCTGGGTGGCGCTTGCCCTTTTTCGCTTAAACTCCAACCATGAATCAACGTTCCAAACCAGCCCCCGACCCCGCCCTTGACCAGCTTCGCGTGCCGCCGCATTCGATCGAGGCCGAACAATCCGTACTTGGCGGGCTGCTGCTCGATAACGAAGCCTGGGACCGGATCAGCGATCTCGTTACCGATACCGATTTTTACCGCGACGAGCATCGGCGCATCTTCCGCCAGATTCGCAACCTGCTTGAACGCGCCAAACCCGCCGATGTCGTCACGGTGGCCGAGGCGCTCGACACCGCCAACGAGGGCGAGCAGACCGGCGGCCTCGCTTACCTGGGCGAACTCGCGGCCAATACGCCCTCTGCCGCCAATATCAAGCGTTATGCCGAAATCGTCCGCGAGCGTTCCGTGCTGCGCCAACTGGTGGCGACGGCTGACGAAATCGCAGCCGACGCCGTCAATCCCTTGGGCCGCGACGCCGAAACCCTGCTCGACGAAGCCGAATCGAAAATTTTCAAAATCGCCGAAGCCGGGGCCGGTCACCGCGAAGGTTTCGTCCATATCAACCCGCTCTTGACCGAGGTCGTCGAGCGCATTCAGGAATTGCACGACCGCGACAATCCTTCAGACATCACTGGCGTGCCGACCGGCTTCATCGACCTCGACCAGAAAACCTCCGGCTTCCAGCCGGGCGACCTGATTATCGTCGCCGGTCGCCCGTCGATGGGTAAAACCGCCTTCGCCCTCAATATCGCCGAGAGCGTCGCCGTCGATTCCGGCCTGCCGGTCGGTATTTTCTCGATGGAAATGGGCGGCGCGCAACTGGCGACCCGGCTGCTCGCTTCGCTTGGCCGCCTCAATTCGCAGAGCCTGCGCACCGGGCGGATGAGCGACGACGAATGGTCGAAACTCTCATTCGCCCTCGGCAAGCTGCACGAAGCGCCGATCTACATCGACGAGACCGGCGGCCTCACCCCGGCCAGCCTGCGCGCCCGCGCCCGCCGTCTGGCGCGGCAGTACGGCGGCAAACTGGGTTTACTGGTAATCGACTACATCCAGTTGATGAGCGGCAACCGCCAGGGCGAAAACCGCGCCACGGAGGTTTCCGACATTTCCCGCGCCATCAAGTCGCTGGCCAAGGAATTGCAGGTGCCCATCGTCGCCCTCTCGCAGTTGTCGCGTAAAGTCGAAGAGCGCACCGACAAGCGCCCGATGATGTCCGATCTGCGCGAATCCGGCGCCATCGAACAGGACGCCGACGTGATCCTGATGATGTACCGCGACGAGTATTACAACAAGGAAAGCCCCGACAACAAGGGCATGGCCGAAGTGATCATCGGCAAACAGCGTAACGGCCCGACCGGCACCGTTCGGCTCGCCTTCCTCGGCGAATACACACGCTTTGAAAGCCTCGCCTC
>JAITWU010000181.1 GCA_031285115.1 Azonexus sp.
GTGCCGCCGTTGGCGTTGATGTAACGCTCCAGCCAGATGCGCACTTCGGCGGTTTCCGGCAGGGCGATGTAAAAGGTCTTGTAGGGCAGCGCCGCGCTTTGTCCGCCGCGCAGATGAAAGCCGCAGCCAGCAATGATCGCGGCCAGCAGCAGGAGGGCAAGAGAGCGCAGCGGCATGGCGGTTTTCCTCAGACGACGATATTGACGAGACGCCCCGGCACGACGACGATTTTTTTCGCCGCTTTGCCATCCATGAATTTGACCGCCTCGGCATTGGCCAGCGCGGCGGCTTCGATGGCGGCTTTGTCGGCATCAACCGCGACGCGGATCGCCCCGCGCAGTTTGCCATTGACCTGCACCACCAGTTCGATTTCATCCTGCTTCAAGGCCGCCGGGTCGGCCTGCGGGAAGGCGGCGCGGCAGGCATCCGCCCCCGGCTTCAATTCACCGTAAAGCGCCTGCCCGATGTGCGGCACGATGGGAAAGAGCAGCAGCACGGCGCTCTCCAGCGCCTCCTGCGCCAGCGCCCGACCGGCGGGGCCGCTCAAATCGGTCTTGTCACAGGCATTGAGCAGTTCCATGACGGCGGCGATGGCGGTGTTGAACTGCTTGCGGCGACCATAGTCGTCGGCGACTTTGCTCATCGTCTGATGCAGCTTGCGCCGCAGGTCGGTTTGCGCCGCAGAAAGGCCGTCGCCACTCGCGCAGACGGCGGTGACGCCATTTTGCACATGATCATGGACCAGTTTCCACAAGCGGCGCAAAAAGCGGAAAGCGCCTTCGACGCCAGCATCCGACCATTCCAGCGACTGATCGGGGGGCGAAGCGAACATGATGAACAGCCGCGCCGTGTCAGCGCCGTACTGGTCGATCAGGGCTTGCGGGTCGACGCCGTTGTTCTTCGACTTCGACATTTTTTCGGTGCCGCCGATGATCACCGGCTGGCCGTCGGCTTTCAAGGTCGCGCCGGTTGGGCGGCCTTTTTCATCGGTGCTGACATCGACGTCAGCCGGGTTGAGCCACTGTTTTTTGCCGTTTTCGCCTTCGCGGTAAAAGGTCGGCGCGACGACCATGCCCTGCGTCAGCAGGTTGGCAAACGGCTCGCCGAGATCGCCGATCAACCCGGCGTCGCGCATCAATTTGGTGAAAAAGCGGGCGTAGAGCAGATGCAAAATAGCGTGCTCGATGCCGCCGATGTACTGGTCGATGCCACCCTTGCACCAGTAGGCGACGCGCTCGTCGACCATCGCCGTGGCGTTGTCCGGGCAGGCGTAGCGCAGAAAATACCAGGACGACTCGAAAAAAGTGTCCATCGTATCGGTCTCGCGCCGTGCCGCGCCGCCGCATTTCGGGCACTTGCATTCGTAAAACTCCGGCAACCGCGAGAGCGGCGAACCCGCGCCGGTGATTTCGACATTTTCCGGCAGCACGACCGGCAACTGATCGTCCGGAACCGGCACGTCGCCGCATTTCGGGCAATGGATGATGGGAATCGGGCAGCCCCAGTAACGCTGGCGCGAAATACCCCAGTCGCGCAGGCGGAACTGGGTTTTCTTCTCGCCCAGCCCTTTGGCGGCGAGGTCGGCGGCAATGGCGTCGACGGCCCGGCTGTAATCGAGGCCATCGTAGGGGCCGGAGTTGAGACATACGCCACGGTTTTTATCGGCATACCATTCCTGCCAGCCGTCGAGGCTGAAGGTTTCATCAGGGACAGCGATGACCTGCTTGATCGGTAGTCCGTATTTCCGGGCAAAGGCGAAATCGCGCTCATCGTGGGCCGGAACCGCCATTACCGCGCCGTCGCCGTAACTCATCAGCACGTAATTGCCGACCCAGACCTCGACCTTTTCCCCGGTCAGCGGATGGCTGACGAAAATGCCGGTCGGCAGCCCTTTTTTCTCCATCGTCGCCAGATCGGCTTCAGCCACGCCGCCCTGCTTGCATTCGGCGACGAAGGCGGCCAGTTCCGGGTTGTTCGCCGCCGCCCGCGCCGCCAGCGGATGCTCGGCGGCCACCGCAACGAAAGTGACGCCCATGATGGTGTCGGCGCGGGTGGTGAAAACCCACAGTTTTTCATCGGGATCATCCGCCAGCGGGAACGCAAAGCGCACGCCGACGCTCTTGCCGATCCAGTTTTTCTGCATCAGCCGCACCTGCTCCGGCCAGCCGCTCAGGTTGTCGAGTTCAGAGAGCAACTCCTCGGCGTAGGCGGTGATCTTCATGTAATACATCGGGATTTCGCGCTTTTCGATGAGCGCCCCGGAGCGCCAGCCGCGCCCGTCGATGACCTGCTCATTGGCGAGCACCGTTTGATCCACCGGGTCCCAATTGACCGTGCCAAGTTTTTTGTACACCAGCCCTTTTTCGTACAGGCGCGTGAATAGCCACTGCTCCCAGCGGTAGTAATCCGGCGCGCAGGTTGCCAGTTCGCGCTGCCAGTCAATGGCAAAACCGAGCGCCTGCAACTGCTGCTTCATGTGCGCGATATTGGCGTAAGTCCACGCTGCAGGCGCGACATTGTTAGCCAGCGCCGCGTTTTCGGCGGGCATCCCGAAAGCGTCCCAGCCCATCGGCTGCAACACGTTGTAGCCCTGCATGGCGTAAAAGCGCGAAAGCACATCGCCAATGGTGTAATTACGCACATGCCCCATGTGCAGCTTGCCCGACGGGTAGGGGAACATCGACAGGCAGTAGTATTTGGGCCGCGCCACATCTTCAACCGCGCGGGCGGCGGCGGTTTTTTCCCAGTGCTCCTGGGCGGCGTGTTCAATCGAGGCCGGGGTGTATTTGTCCTGCATGGGTAAGGGCCGGGGAATCAAGAAATAGACCGGCGATTATACCGGGCCGGACCAGCCTTCCGGCCACGGACACGGAACGAGCGGACAAATCTACGGCGCGCTAATGCTGCAAATCGTATCGAGCGTTTGCCGGGCGCGTTTGAGCGCCTTGTCGTGACCACCGCCCCACGGATGGAGCCTGGCGTCGCGTTGCCGCCAGTCAAATGACTTGGGCTGGAAAGCGAGGATGTACGCCTTTTCCTGATTGGGGCCGATGATGGGTATGGCGAACGGGTTGTCGGCATTCATTTCTGAGTGGGTCATCGGAAAGCCAATCACGATCCCTGTCTTGCGGTTGAATGTCTGCGTGGACATCACCAGCATCGGGTGTCGGTCAGGAATCTCGCGGCCAACGCTTGGGTTATGGTCGATCCAGACAATATCGCCGCGCTCAGGCGCCCACAAAGACAGCGTCGCGGTCATTCGATGATCTCGGCCCCGATGGGCGCCAAGGCCAGCGCCTCGCCGCCGTGGCGGACGGGATCGAAGGCAGCCAGCATCTCATCGAGCGTTGGTGGACGCTCAGCCGTTTCGATGACAATGCGCCCACGTTCGGCATGGATGTGGATAGGCGTTCCCTCTGCGACACCGGCGGTACGGGCGATAGCCCTGGTGAGGCGCACGGCCAAGCCATTGCCCCACTGGTTGATGTTGGCGTCGATATTGAGGGTTGGCGTTGCCATTCATTGACTCCAGGCCGCAAAGCGTCGATACAAGGTATCAATGCCGCAAATCCGTGTCAATGGCGTTGATACGCCAAGACGCCGCCCACTGACTCTGCAACCCTCGCTGCTGGACGAGGCTCGCAAAGTGGCCGCCAGCGAAGGCGTGGCGCTCAACCAGTTCATCAATGTCGCCGTGGCCGAAAAACTCGCGGCCTTGCGGACGGCAAGCTACTTCGAGGAACGGGCAGCCCGCGCCGATATGACCAAGGCCCTGCACATTCTCTCCCGCGCTGGTAAAGACCAGCTCCCGGTCAAGGGCGACGAGTTGCCGCCAAAGTCTTATTAACCCGGCAAGGAAATCGGCAGACTTTAATTCACCTCAGCCCGGCGTTTCGCCATCGTTGCCGCAATATCGCAGAGCAAGGTTTTGTCGGCCTCCGAGAGCCGCCTGAAATGGCGGTACAGACGTTCATCCAGGGAGTTACCCACGGCTGACTTCCCGGCTTCCGCCGTCTGGCAGATGGTGGTCGCTGTCGTGCCCAAGGCTTTCGCCAAGGCTTCCAGGCCATCGAGCGTTACCCTGCCCTGTCCTCGCTCCAGCCGCGACAGATTGCCCGCATCCGATTGGGTGGCAAACGCCAGATCTTCCAGAGTCATGCCTCTGGATTGTCGCAATCTTCTGATAACCGGCCCGATCTCCATGAGATTGATTGTCCGGGCTGCTTTGTAGAATCAACAAAGTTTCTGCAACATTTTTTGTTGACCAAAAAATGTATATGACACACAATTCACGCGCCAAAACATGGCAGATGTACAAGATCAGAACAAAGCGATGGCAGGGGGGCGAATTAACCATTGGTGCGTGCCGCAGCCTGCCGATTTTTTGTTTTTTCCACAGAAGAGGGCGTTATGCGGGCAAAAATTATCCAGTACAACACCACCGAGGGAACCGGAATTGCTGCCGGTGAAGGGCAACAATACGACTTCAACATCCGCCAGTGGCGCAGCAATCTGGCCCCGGCGGTCGGGCAAACCATCGACATCACCCTTGAAGATGGCGCTGTCAGCGCCGTCTTTGTTGTATCGGGGGATGTGCTTGCCAAGGAACAAGCCAGCCAGCTTGCCGGTCAGTTCAGCGCCGGGTTGAAAGCCGTTGGTTCACAGTTGGGCGCCGCCAAAACGGGGGGGCAACATTGGGGCGGGCATTCTCGGTCTTTTGCCGATACCGGTGCTGGCGCTGTATGCCGTATACATTATTTCCACCTTCGCCTTCGACTGTGTTTCGATAAAGATGATGGGAGCGAGCACTGGCGTCACGCTGTGGAACATCTCCGATATGCCCATCTCCGTTGGCGGCAGCAGCGGCATTGGTTTTTTCCTGATTCTTGCTTTTCTCTCAATTGTCGTCCCTGTCATCTGGCCGGACAAACGAGCCTGGCTGGCGCTTCTGCTGCCTCTTGTCCCTTTGCTCCAGCTTGTCTACACCGTGACTTCCGCCATGAGTCAGGTGAAATCACAAATGGCGATGGTTGGCGGCAACATTTCCGTCAGCAACATGTTTTCCATCGGCCTTGGCGGATATGGCGTCGGCATTGCGGCAATCGGTCTGGCTATTTATGGCTTGAAACGGGCGCTTCTGCCGTCTGCGGCCTAGTCGCTTCAAATAACCAAAAATCTTTCAAGGAGAATGAGCATGACGCTGAAGCAAATCCTATTGCTGGTCGCCATCGCAGCAGGGCTGGCCGGGTGCGGAAAAGAAAGCGACAACCTGCCTGGGCCGAATGTCAATCAAGCCCAACCCAATCTGAATGACCCGGCTATCCTGAAAAAAATAGCGCAGGAAAATCAGTCGGCAAACGCTCAGCATGGCGACCCATCGGCGCCTCTGGAAAAATATCAGGCGCTGACGAGCGGCAAGCAACTGATGTATGCCTACCTTGCTGTCAGTACTTTACCTGTCGATTTTGAAAAAGTTGCCCAGGTCATTTCTCCGGATTATCGAAGCACGCAAGATGAATTCAAGAAGCGCGACTTGCTGCAAGCATTACAGCCCGGTATTCAGGGCGAAATCGAAAAAGCCAGAAACAACCGCTATTACTTTATAGAATTCAATGAGTTACCGATGGTTGACAAATATGATTTTTCACAGCATAGCTTCACTGTTTTTCCTTTGAAACAATCAGGCTATCGCCATTTCAATGAAGCATCCAGTTATGGTTTTGGCTTCTCGAATACCCAGGCTTTCAGTTCGCTGAAGGTAGCGGATGAAAACGTCGCCCGCACTATCGAGGGCTTGCGTAACAAAAACCCGAATTTTGCTTTTGGTGACAAACAAGGACTACGCCTGGCCGTGTACTTTTTTGCCAACGACACCGAACTCGGCGAAACAAAGCTCAAGGCCGAAATCATGCACATCAGGTTACTCGATCAAAAAGGAAGCGTTCTTGCAGAACGATAAACAAAAACGCCTGCGCCAGCGCCGATATGATTTCGGGCTGGCGCAGTATCCGTGATAAAGAAGGCGGCGACGGGTTGGCAGTTAGCGCAGAAAGGCGCGACATGAGTGGGAGGCTTTCGATGAAAACACGTAGCTTGTTGTTCATTGCCATCAGCACATTGCTGTTGAATGGCTGTATCACCACGCAGACGATGCCTGATGGCCGTACCAAAATCAGCGTCGCCAATCCCCTGAACGCCAATGCGGCGGCAAGCAGCCAGGGTAATCAGGCCAGTCAGGAGGCTGTTCCGGCCAGCCAGCCCAGCCAGAGTAATCCGCCGCCCGGTCAAGGGAATAAAACGGTTGATCCTGCCAGGTGGAAGGCGGCTGAAGCGAAGGTGAAGGCCGCGCTGGAATGCCGTCGGCATTATGATGACAACGATCCGGCAATACGCGCTTTGCTTCCCGGCAGCGGCGAGGAGGGAGACAAGGAATGGGAGATCGTGCCGCCCCAGGGCGTGACCGTGTTCGGTCTGCCGGTGCAGTCAATCCGGCTTTATACCTACTTCAACGGGGAACAATGGGGGTACGCCAGCGTTGTCCCGGCTTCGCTGGAGGCCGTCAACAAAGCCGCGAAACTACGCAGGAAAAAGGGCGAAAAATATACGTACCGCAAAACGGCTATCGGCAACCTGAAGGCAAGCCCGCACCGCGACCAGCCCTCGCTGACGGTTATCGAGTGCTCCGGGGGCGTCGAAGACGATTAGGCGCGACTGCGCTCATCACAGCCACCGCGCTCACCCCCAGCAGCCGCGTTTCGCCGCCTTGAGCGCGTCCGCCCTCAGGCGGCGATTTTGTACTGATCCTGCACCCGCTCCCAGGCGTTTTGCCAGTAGCGGCAGGTGTTGCGGGCGGCGATCAGGGAGAGGAGCGAGAGCCGGGTCTGGTGATGCCATACCCAGGACAGGCGCGGCGCGGGCGTCGGGCCGTATTCCGGCGATTCGGCGGCTTCGTCGTCGACGAGGGCGAGAAAACGCTCGATGGTGAGGCGGCAGTATTGGGAACCGCCGGTCTTGCCGGTCAGGAATTCGGCTTCGGAGACGGCGCGACGCCAGAGTTTCAGGGCCAGCTCATCGCTGATGCGGGCCTTGCGGGCGATCCAGGGGAGGATCTTGGGTGCGTCGAGACAGTGTTTCATGAGATGACTCCTGTAGCGTGGCGGCGATAACCACCGGTTGCCTGGCTTGCCTTGTGGACAAAAATTTGTGCGCTGCAATATTTCCGCCAAGTATATACTGGGCCGAGTCCCCGGCACACATTGATGGGTTAAATTGCGGTTGCTGTGTTGCACCTGCAACATTAGTCCTGTCAAGGCCAGTCATCCATACGTTTGTTTTAATGATTGTGTAACAATTAACAATGTCCGATCTTCTCGCCCCTCTCAACCCGCCCCAACTGCAAGCGGTGACCTTGCCGCCCGTTCATGCGCTGATTCTCGCCGGGGCGGGCAGCGGCAAGACGCGGGTGTTGACGACGCGCATCGCCTGGCTGATGTCCACGGCCCAGGCCGGGCCGCACGCCATTCTGGCGGTGACTTTTACCAACAAGGCGGCGCGGGAGATGTCGGCGCGGCTTGCGGCGCTGGCGCCGATCAATACACGCAGCATGTGGATCGGCACTTTTCACGGCCTGTGCAACCGGCTCTTGCGCGCCCATTACCGCGAGGCCGGGCTGCCGCAGAGTTTTCAGATTCTCGATTCCGCCGACCAACTGGCGATGGTCAAGCGGCTCCTGAAAAATCTCAATGTCGATGACGAAAAATACCCGCCGCGCGAGTTGTGCCACTTCATCAACGCCCACAAGGAACAGGGCATCCGCGCTGGCGAAGCCGAGGCTTACGACAATTACACGAAGAAGCGCGTCGAGCTTTACGCTGAATACGAAAACCAGTGCAACCGCGAAGGCGTCGCCGATTTTGCCGAACTGCTGCTGCGTTGCCATGAGTTGCTGCAACGCAACGAACCCTTGCGCCGCCATTATCAGGAGCGTTTTCGCAGCATCTTGGTCGATGAATTTCAGGACACCAACCGCCTGCAATACGCCTGGCTGCAACTGTTGGCGGGCGGCGGGGCGAAAATTTTCGCGGTCGGCGACGACGACCAGAGCATCTACGCCTTTCGCGGCGCCGAAGTCGGCAATATGCGCGATTTCGAGCGCCGTTATGCGGGCGACAACGTCATCCGCCTGGAGCAGAACTACCGCTCGCACGGCAATATCCTGAACGCCGCCAACGCGCTCATCAAAAACAACCGCGAACGCTTGGGCAAAAACCTGTGGACCGAGGCTGGCGACGGCGAGCCGATCCGCGCTTTTGAAGCCTATTCCGACTTTGACGAAGCGCGTTTCGTCGTCGATGAAATCGGCGAACTGGTGAGGGAGGGCCTCTCGCCCTTGCAGATTGCCGTGCTCTACCGTTCCAACGCCCAGTCGCGGGTGCTCGAAAACGAGTTATTCACCCGCAATGTGCCGTACAAGGTCTATGGCGGCCTGCGCTTTTTCGAGCGGCAGGAAATCAAACATGCGCTCGCCTACCTGCGCTTGCTGGTCAATCCCGATGACGACACGGCTTTTTTGCGCGTCGTCAATTTCCCGACGCGCGGCATCGGCGCGCGTTCGCTGGAAAGCCTGCAAGCCACGGCGCACCAGATCAATTCGAGCCTCTACAACGCCGCCGCCTCCCTGAGCGGCAAAGCCGGGCAGAGCGTCGGCGTTTTCATCCGCCTGATCGAGCAGCTACGCGCTGAAACCAGCGGCTTGCCGCTGCCGGAAATGGTCGAACACATCAGCGAAAAATCCGGCCTCGCCCCGCATTACCGCAACGAAAAAGAAGGCCAGGAGCGGCTGGAAAACCTCGACGAACTGATCAACGCCGCCGCCACTTTTGTCGACAGCGAAGGGGCAATGGGCGACGGCGGCGCGTTGGTCTCCTTTCTCGCCCTGGCTTCGCTCGAAGCGGGCGAACATCAGGCGGGTGAAGGTCAGGAAGCCGTTCAACTGATGTCGGTCCACGCCGCCAAGGGGCTGGAATTTGACGCGGTGTTCATCACCGGCCTGGAGCAGGGCCTGTTCCCGCACGAAAACGCCGTCGCCGAAGGTCGCGGCGGCCTCGAAGAAGAGCGCCGCCTCATGTACGTCGCCGTCACCCGCGCCCGTCACCGCCTTTACCTCAGTTGCGCGCAAACCCGGATGCTGCACGGCCAGACGCGCTACTGCCTGCCCTCATCCTTCCTCGACGAAATCCCTGAGCAGCTCTTGAAAAAGCTCAACAAAAA
>JAITWU010000195.1 GCA_031285115.1 Azonexus sp.
CGGATCACTTCATCGTAAATGGCGGTGTTGAGCACCGCCGGGACGAAACCCGCGCCGATGCCCTGGAGCGGGTGCGGCCCCTTGACGCCGCCGGAGAGCACCGGCGAAGCCGCCGGTTCGACGGCGACGATGCGCATGTCCGGCTTCCTGGCCTTGAGCACTTCGCCAATGCCGGTCACCGTGCCGCCGGTGCCGACGCCAGCGACGACCAGATCGACCTTGCCGTCGGTGTCGCGCCAGATTTCCTCGGCGGTGTTGTGGCGATGGGCTTCGGCATTGGCCGGGTTTTCAAACTGCTGCGGGATGAAATAACGCGAATCGGCCTCGGCCATCGCTTTCGCCTTGGCAATCGCGCCGCCCATGCCTTCTGCCCCCGGCGTCAGGATCAGTTCGGCGCCATACGCCTTGAGCAGCAACTTGCGTTCGCGGCTCATCGTTTCCGGCATGACAAAAGCGGCCTTGATGCCATAGGCGGCGCAAACCATCGCCAGACCGATGCCGGTATTGCCCGAGGTCGGTTCGAGAATGATGGTGTCGGGCTTGATTTTGCCAGCGGCGACGGCGGCATCGAGCATCGACAGGGCGATGCGATCCTTGACGCTGTGGCCGGGGTTGAAATATTCGAGCTTGGCGGCCACCGTGGCGACGCAGCCGGTAGTGAGGCGGTTGAGCTTGACCAGCGGCGTGTTGCCGACCAGTTCGGTAATGTCGTTGGCAATGTTCATGGGGGTCTCCTCCTGACTGGGAAGCGCAGTCTAAAGCGCCTCTTTACACAAACCAAAACGAAAAAAGCAATTTGTTATTACTGTGAATAATCAGCCAAGAAACAACTGATAAACCGGATTCTGGCTCTCATCGCAGTAGGCGTAGCCGAGGCTGGTCAGGAAATCGCTGAATTCGCCCATGTCCTCCGGCGGCACCTGGATGCCGACCAGCACCCGGCCATAATCGGCGCCGTGGTTGCGGTAGTGAAAGAGGCTGATATTCCAGCCAGCGCTCATGCGGGTGAGAAAGTTCATCAAAGCGCCGGGCCGCTCGGGGAACTCGAAGCGGTAAACCAGCTCGCGCAGCCCATCCTTGCAGACCTGCGGCGCGTGGCCGCCGACCATGTGGCGGACGTGGTTGCGGGCCATTTCGTCATCGCTCAGATCGAGCGTCGGGTAGCCGTGCTTGACCAGATTTTTGGCAAGCTTCTGTGATTCCTTGCGGTCGCCGACCTGAATGCCGACATAGACATGGGCGGCGGTTGCGGTGTTGTAGCGGTAATTGAATTCGGTGATGCTGCGCTCGCCCAAAAGCGCCAGAAATTTTTTGTAGGCTCCCGGCTGTTCCGGCAGCGTCACCGCGAACACCGCCTCGCGCTGCTCGCCGAACTCGGCCCGTTCGGCGACGAAGCGCAGGCGATCGAAATTCATATTGGCCCCGGAAGTCACGGCCACCAGATTTTTGCCCTGCAACCTGTGCTGGCGGGCGTACTCCTTGGCCCCGGCGACGGCCAGCGCGCCGGAGGGTTCGAGAATCGAGCGGGTATCCTCGAAAACATCCTTGATCGCAGCGCAAGCGGCGTCGGTATCGACCAGCACGATGTCATCGAGATATTCCCGGCAGAGCCGGAAAGTCTCCTCGCCCACCTGCTTGACCGCCGTGCCGTCGGCAAACAGCCCGACCTGATCGAGCCGCACCCGCTCGCCAGCGGCGAGCGATTGCTTCATTGCGTCGGCATCGAACGTTTCGACGCCGATGACCTTGATTTCCGGCCGCAGGCGCTTGATGTAAGCGGCCACGCCAGCCGCCAGCCCGCCGCCGCCGATGGCGCAGAAGACGGCATGAATCGGCCCGTCGTGGCGCTTGTGCTGGCGCAGGATTTCCATGCCGACCGTGCCCTGCCCGGCAATCACATCGGGATCATCGAAAGGATGGACGAAGGTGAGTTTTTCTTTTTTCGCCAGTTTTTGGGCGTGGGCGTTGGCTTCGTCGAACGATTCGCCGTGCAGCACCACTTGGCCGCCGCGCTGGCGCACGGCATTGACCTTGATGCCGGGCGTCGACACCGGCATCACGATCACCGCCCGGCAACCGACCTTGGCCGCCGACAAAGCCACGCCCTGGGCATGGTTGCCGGCGGAAGCGCAAATCACGCCGCGCTGCAATTTTTCCGCTGGCAGCCCGGCAATCTTGTTGTACGCCCCGCGCAGCTTGAAAGAAAACACCGGCTGCATATCCTCGCGCTTCAACCACAGCGCATTGCCGATCCGCCCCGACAAATTGCCCGCCCGCTCCAGCGGCGTTTCAACGGCAACATCGTAGACTTGGGCATTGAGGGTTTTTTCAAGGTAATCCGGAGGCATCGCGGCGGCTCATTCGGGCAAAAAGGGGGATTCTACGGGCGATGGGCATAAAGGTCACGATAGAACCGGGTTGGCGGACGGGCAGAGGTGCATTACCATTCCATAGTTTCACTCGATGCGAGCAATAGCCATGAAAAGCGCCGCCGTTCTCTTTTTTGCCCTCTGTTTTGCGGCGCCGGTGTACGCCCAGAGCGCGGCTGTCGATCCGCCGCCGCCCGCTCAAATCATTGAAAAAACCCTCGCCCAGCTTACCGCCGCCAGCCTGCCCGCGATTCAGAAACGCGCCGGAGAGGGCGACGCCGAAGCCCAGTTCAAACTGGGTCTGGCCTACCTCAACGGCAAAGGCGTCGAGAAAAACGGCTTTCTCGCCTCCATGTGGCTCAATCAGGCTGACGAACAAGGGCATCCGCTCGCTTACCCATTCGTTCTCGCCCTGATTTATTCGCTCGGCGACGAAGCCAGGGCCATGAACTGGGGGCGAAAATCCATCGCCCAGGGCATTCCGCTCGCCCAGACCCTGACGCCCGTGCCGACCAGCGTCGCCCAGACGGCGGCGCGCGAACTGCGCCAGCAGGCGGAAAAAGGCGACGCCATCGCCCAGTTCATCCTCGGCGCCGATTACGAACTCGGCTTCAAGGTCGCCCGCAATCTCGCCCAGGCCGCCGAGTGGTATCGCAAGGCAGCCGAACAGGGCCTGGACAGAGCGCAATACGCGCTCGGCAATCTGTACTGCAAGGGCCGTGGCGTTGCGCAGGATGATGTTGAGGCCGCCCGCTGGTATCGCCAAGCCGCCGAACAGGGGCTGGCCAGGGCGCAGTACGCGCTCGGCAATTTCTACGGCAAAGGCCGTGGCGTCACGCAGGATGACGTTCAAGCCGCCCGCTGGTATCGCCAGGCCGCCGAACAGGGAAACGCCGACGCCCAATATGCGCTCGGCGAACGCTACGAGCGCGGCCTTGGCGTCGCGCAAGATGATGTCGAAGCTCATGCCTGGTACAGCAAAGCCGCCGCCAACACAAAAGGCGGAGGCATTGGCGGCTTTTTGGCGAAAAACAAACTGCGTAGCCTGAAAAACCGGACGGCAGAGGAAGCGCCGCAGTGAAAAATCGGGGGTGATTGTGTGTCGACGCCGGGGCGGTTCATCGGCAAACCGATGGTCAAGCGCGTGACGACCAGCGGCGATACGGTGAAGGTGCGCGAGCTTCTTTTGCAGAAATACGGAAATCAGTAAAAACGGTTTTACGATCTATTGGGGCGGGCTTGGTGAATTACATTTTGTTGTTACAATGCCAGTCATGGCGCTGAAAATTGAATGGGGCGCTGCCAAGGCGGCGCTAAATTTGAAAGACCACGGCGTCTCTTTCGATGATGCCACACTCGTTTTTTACGACTATGGGCGGGTTGAAACCTACGACGGACGCGAAGACTACGGAGAGGATCGTTGGGTGACGGTGGGTTTTACAGGCGCAAGGCTTCTGTCCGTGGCCTATACGATCCGCAATGAGGAAACAATCCGCCTGATTTCTGCCAGAAAGGCTGACGCAAATGAGCAAAGACGTTATCGTCAAGCGAACACTTGACTTGAGCAAGCCCCCTGTCATTACGCCAGAACACCGGGCGCGTATGGCCGCGCTGGATGACAGGGAAATTGACTACAAGGACATTCCGCCAATGCCGGATACGGG
>JAITWU010000214.1 GCA_031285115.1 Azonexus sp.
GCGCGCCGCCCGTTCCTTGCCGCTGCCCGATTCGCCCGATATATAAATGGGCGCTTGGCTGCGGGCGAGTTTTTCGATCAGGGCGCGGACTTGCTCCATGGCGGGCGAGGTCCCGATCAAGCCGGGCAGGCGTTCAGCCGTTTCGTCCCCGGTCTTGTCGCCAGAGAGCCGCAAGGCCGACTTGACCAGGGCGCGCAACTGGTCGAGGCCAACCGGCTTGGCGAGATAATCGAAAGCCCCGGCCTTGAGCGCGGCGACAGCATTTTCGGCGCTGCCAAAGGCGGTGATTACCGCCACCGGCGTTTCCGGATGGCGCTCGCCGATGTAGCGGACGATGTCGAGACCGACGCCATCAGGCAGGCGCATATCCGTGAGGCACAGTTGAAAACTGCTGGCGTCCAAGGCCGCCCGCGCTTCGGCGACGCTGCCGACGCACTCGGTCGGCAGGCCCATGCGGGCGAGCGTCAGGTCGATCAGTTCGCGGATGTCGGCTTCGTCGTCGACGACGAGCACCCGGTTTAGCTGTCTCGACGTCCGTTGTTCGTTTCTTGCTGACACGTGTCATTTCTCCCGGCAATGATGAAATGCCCGCCCGGCGCATTGGCCCCGACGGACAGGCTGGCGCCATTGGCGACGCACAGTTCGCGGCCAATGTACAGGCCCAGGCCGGTGCCAGCGTTATGGGTGGTGAAAAAAGGCTCGAAAATCTGTTCGCGCACCTCATCGGCGACGCCCGGGCCATCGTCGATGACGTGCAATTTTACCCACCCGCCGTCCGCCGCCGCTTCGAGACGGATGGCGGCGGGATGGCGCGAGGCATGGCGCAAGGCGTTGCCAATCAAATTCCACAGCAACTGGTGCAGATGGGCGCGATCAAAACACAGGCTGGCGCCGCCGCTCGGCTGCCAGACGACGATGCCCGGGGCCAGACTCTCGCTGGCGGTAAGTTCTTCGATGAAGGCCGGGCAGACCTCGTCCAGACTCAGCAACTCGGGGCGGGCGCTGTTCTGGCGGCCAAGGGTCAGCACATCCTGAACGATGCGGTCGAGGCGCAGAACATTGTCATTGATGATGCGCAACAGACGCTCCTGCACCTCGCCGCGCCTTTCCTCATGCAGCAACTCGCCAGCATGGCTGATGGCCGACAGCGGATTGCGGATTTCGTGGGCGATGCTCGCCGTCAACCGACCCAGCGCCGCCAGCTTCATCTCCTGGGCGCGTTCCCGGATGCGGTCGAGGTCTTCGAGAAAAACCAGCAGTTCATGATCGGAACTGGCCGTGCGCTCAAAACGGGCGAGCAGGCTGCGGCCGGAAAACCCGACGAACTGGAAGCTCTCCGGGCCGCCTTCGAGCCACGCCGCCAGCGCCGCCGCCAGACCCGGCGGCGGCGCTGGCCTCGCCTGGCTGGTAAAGCCGAGCATGGCCCCGGCCACCGGGTTGTAACGGCTGATGTGACCATCGCCGCCAATGATCAGCACGCCATCCTGCATTTGCTCGACGACCCGCTGGCTGATGCGAATTTGGTTATCGAGCGCCACGCCGCGCCGACGGGCCAGCGTCTCGCTCGTCATTGCCCGCTGCCCGAGCAGGCGGGCAAGAATGGCGGTGGCGAAAAAACCAGTCGAAATAAACCCCGCCTGCACCACCGACGATTCGGCGAAATTGAGGCGCAGAATGCCGTAAATCTGTGACAACAGCACCGCCAGAGTCGCCAGCGCCGCATAAAACAAAACCAGCCGGCCATGCCCGACCAGACTCGCCGCCGCCAGCGAAACCAGCAACAGCAGCGCGAGACCGCTGCCAACGCCGCCAGCGCTGAGCATGACGACGCTGACGGCGACAATATCGACGATCACTTGCAGCGACAACTGCCAGTTGAAGCGCCGCCGCCAGTAGATCGACAGGAGCAGACCGACGATGACCACCAGCATGTAACAGCCGGTCAGGAACAAGGTCACCGGCGTCGGCAACAGTCTGAGGCGCGCCGTTATGTCGTCCTGCAGCAGAATGCCGAGGAGAAAGACGCTGGCGACGATCAGACGGTAGAGATTGAAATACTGAAAAGGACGCCAGTTGGCCTGCCAGGTCGTCGACAGCCAGTCGATCTTGAGCATCAGGCGGCCCCGGCCCGGCGATGCGCCTCCGAGCAGTAATGCCGCTCGCCGTCAGCGATGCTGTCGCTCTCCGGCATCAAGAGGCCGCAATGGGCGCAAGCCACCATTTTCTCCGTCGGCGGCTCGCGCCGGGTCGACGGTGGCGACGCCGCGCGCTTCGTCCACATCCACCAGAGCACGCCAAACAACGCCAGCAACAGCAGAAACTTCATTTTCGCCTCACCCAACCTGAAATGGAGCGCCATGAGCGGCAATCCAGCCAGCGGCGATATTAACGCAGCGTCAGCCACAATGCGTTGATCCGGGGTTGCCCGAACCCGGCGGCAAAAACCGTCAGCCCAAGCCAGCCCCGGCCTTTACAGCAGTCCCCGTTCGGCAAACGACAAGGGCGGCGCGTGACCGGCGACGATGAAATGGTCGAGTAGCTGGACATCAATCAGCGCCAGGGCGGCTTGCAGGTCGCGGGTCAGTGATTTGTCGGAATCCGATGGTTCGGCGACGCCGGAAGGGTGGTTGTGGGCGAGGATGACGGCGGCGGCGTTGTGGGCGAGCGCCGATTTGACGACTTCGCGCGGGTAGACGGAGGTGTGGGTGAGTGTTCCGACGAACAGTTCTTCGGCTTTCAGGAGGTGGTTGCGGATGTCGAGCCAGAGCGCGATGAAAGTTTCCTGCGGGCGCGTCGCCAGACGCAGCCGCAGCCAGTCGCGGACCTGGCCGGGCGAAGCCAGCGCGTCGCGGGCCGTCCACTCCTGACTCAGGGCGCGGCGGGCGAGTTCAAAACTGGCTTTGAGCTGCGCCGCTTTAGCCAGACCAATGCCGGGGACGCTGGTCAATTCGTCGAGCGAGGCTTCGACGAGGGCGCTGAGTTTGCCGTTGAAGCGGGTCAGCAGATCACGCGCCAGGTCGACCGCGCTTTTGCCGCGCACGCCGACGCGCAGGTAGATCGCCAGCAGTTCGGCATCCGACAAGGCCGCCGGGCCGTCGGCCAACAGTCGCTCGCGGGGGCGCTCGCCAGCGGGCCAGTCACTGATCGTCATGGCGCTTCCAGTAGAATGGAAAAGTCTGAATCTTATTGAGAACGATGATGGAATTGAAGGGTAAGCGTATCGCGCTCGGCGTGACCGGCGGCATCGCCGCTTACAAGGCGGCGGAATTGCTGCGCCTCTTGGTCAAACAGGGGGCGGAAGTACGGGTGGCGATGACCGAGGGAGCTGCGCATTTCGTTACGGCGACGACCTTTCAGGCGCTTTCCGGGCAGCCGGTGTTTATTGACCAGTGGGATGCGCGGATGCCGAACGCGATGGCCCATATTGATCTTTCACGGCAGGTCGATTTGATGATCGTCGCGCCCGCTTCCGCCGATTTTCTGGCGCGGGTGGCGAACGGGCTGGCCGATAATTTGCTGACAACGATGGCGCTGGCTCGCGCCTGTCCGCTGCTGGTGGCTCCGGCGATGAACCGGCAGATGTGGGAAAACCCGGCGACCCGGCGCAACGTCGCCCGCTTGCAGGCCGACGGCATCGGCTTGCTCGGCCCGGCTGTCGGCGAGCAGGCGTGTGGCGAAGTCGGCGCGGGGCGGATGCTGGAGCCGGAGGACATTGTCGAGGCCGTGCAAGCCTTTTTCACGCCCAGGTTGCTGGCCGCGAAGAAAGTGCTGCTCACGGCGGGGCCGACTTTTGAAGCGATCGACGCGGTGCGCGGCATCACCAATCTGTCGTCGGGGCGGATGGGCTATGCGCTGGCTCGCGCCGCCCGTCACGCCGGGGCGGCGGTGACGCTGGTGTCCGGCCCGGTGGCGCTGCCGACGCCCGCCGGTGTTGAGCGCATCAACGTTCGGAGCGCGCTTGAGATGCAGACGGCGGTGATGGCGCGGGCGGCGGCGAGCGATATTTTCATCGCCGTGGCGGCAGTGGCCGACTATCGCGTCGCCAACGTCGCCGGGCACAAGCTCAAAAAGGACGCAGGCGGCATTCCGGCGCTCGAACTGGTGGAAAATCCCGATATTCTGGCGGGTGTCGCAGCCTTGGAAAATGGCCCGTTCTGCGTCGGTTTCGCAGCCGAAAGCCACGATCTGGAAAAACACGCCCAAGCCAAACGGCAGAAAAAAAAGGTGCCGCTGCTGGTCGGCAATCTCATTCAGGATGGCTTCGGCGGCGATGAAAACCGCCTCGTGCTGTTCGACGACCACGGCATCCACCCGCTGCCGCCAGCGAGCAAAACGACGCTGGCGCGGCAATTGATTGAACATATCGCCCATTTGACAGGAGTTGCCTGATGCACCGCATTGACCTCAAAATTCTCGACAACCGCCTGCGTGAATCGCCACCACACTACGCCACGCCGGGTTCGGCGGGCCTTGATTTACGCGCCTGCATCGCCGCCCCCCTGCAACTGACGCCGGGGCAAACGGCGCTGGTGCCAACCGGCATGGCGATTCATCTCGCCGATCCCGGCCTCGCGGCGATGATCCTGCCGCGCTCCGGCTTGGGTCATAAACACGGCATCGTCCTTGGCAATCTCGTTGGCCTCATTGATTCCGACTATCAGGGTGAATTGATGGTCTCCCTGTGGAACCGGGGGGCGGAGCCTTTCACGCTCAACCCGCTGGAGCGCATCGCCCAGTTGGTGGTGGTGCCGGTGTTGCAGGTCGGCTTTAACGTGGTCGATCAATTCGCCAGCAGCGAACGCGGCGCGGGCGGGTTTGGCAGCACGGGCAAAAATTGAGCGGAGGATTCCATGCAGCACATTCTGGTTTATGGCGATTCCCTGTCCTGGGGCATCATTCCGGGGACTCGCCAACGTCTGGCCTTTGAGCAACGCTGGCCGGGCGTCATGGAACTGGCGCTGACCGCCGCCGGGCGTCCGACGCGAGTCATCGAAGATTGCCTGAATGGCCGCCGCACGGTCTGGGATGATCCGTTCAAGCCGGGGCGCAACGGCCTCGCGGGCTTGGCCCAGCGCATCGAAATTCACTCGCCGCTGGCGCTGGTCGTGCTGCTCCTGGGAACCAATGATTTTCAGTCGATGCACCCGCAGCACAACGCCTGGCATTCGGCGCAGGGCATCGCCGCGCTGGTCGCTGCAATCCGCCAGGCGCCAATCGAGCCAGGAATGCCGACGCCGCCCATTCTGGTTGTCGCGCCACCGCCCATCGACGCGCCAAAAGGGCCAATTGCGCCTAAATTCACCGGTGCCGAGGCCGCCGCTAGCGGACTGGTCGCCGCTTACCGGCAGGTTTGCGACGAACTCGGCTGTCATTTTCTCGATGCGGGCGAAATCACGCCCGCCAGCCGCGTCGATGGCATTCACCTTGATCTTGAGCAGCATTTGCTTCTCGGTCAGGCTGTTGCGGGAGCGGTTGGGGCGTTGCTCGGCGAGGCTGTTAAAATGACGCTGTCAGACAAGGCGAAAGCGGGACTTGGTTTATAATTTAAGGTTCTAACATGGAGGCTGGTGTGCGAAGAACATCCCGCCACATCTGCTCCGGGTAGCAGGATTTCCATTTTTTACCAACCAAACATAACCAACCATCCCAGGAGGGAATATGCCTCTGATTATCGGAGTGCCAAGGGAGACTTTTAGCGGCGAGACCCGCGTGGCGACGGTCCCCGAGGTCGTGCAGAAGCTCAAAAAACAGGGCTATCAGGTCGTTGTCGAAGCTGGCGCTGGTGCGCTTGCCAATATCGGCGACGATGGATATCGTGAAGCGGGGGCGGAAGTGCTCGCTTCGGCCAGGGAAGTCTGGTCGAAGGCCGACATCATCTTCAAGCTGCGCCGCCCGGATGCCGATGAAATCAATCTCCTCAAGGACGGCGGCACGCTTGTCAGCTACATCTGGCCAGCGCAGAACCCGCAGCTCATGGAGCAACTCGCCGCCAAAAAAGTGACCGTGCTGGCGATGGACTCTGTGCCGCGCATCTCGCGCGCGCAGAAGATGGATGCGCTGTCCTCACAGGCCAATATTGCCGGTTATCGCGCCGTGATCGAGGCGGCCAATGCCTTTGGCCGTTTCTTCACCGGCCAGATCACCGCTGCCGGCAAGGTGCCGCCAGCCAAGGTGTTCGTCATTGGCGCGGGCGTCGCCGGTCTTGCCGCCATCGGCACCGCCGCCAATCTCGGCGCGATTGTGCGCGCCAACGACACAAGAAAGGAAGTCGCCGACCAGATCGTCTCGATGGGCGGCGAGTTCGTTCCCGTCAATTACGAAGAAGACGGCGCGGGCACGGGCGGTTACGCCAAGGTCATGTCGGAAGGCTTCCAGCAGGCGCAGCGCGAGACCTTTGCGCAGCAGGCCAAAGAAGTCGACATCATCATCACGACCGCGCTGATTCCCGGCAAACCCGCGCCCAAGCTGATTACGGCTGACATGGTCAAATCCATGAAACCGGGCAGCGTCATCGTCGACCTCGCCGCCGAACAGGGCGGCAATTGCGAGTTGACCGTGCCGGGCGAAGTCGCCGTGGCGCATGGCGTGACCATCGTCGGCTACAAGGATCTGCCGTGTCGCCTCGCTAAAACGGCTTCGACCCTTTACGCCACCAACCTATTTCGCCTCTCGGAAGACCTCATCAAAACAAAGAGCGTCGAACCGGAATCGGATGCGGGCAAGGCTGCCATCCACCTGAATATGGAAGATGAAGTGGTGCGCTGCACCACCGTCATCAACCAGGGCGAAGTCACCTGGCCGCCCCCGCCGCCAAAACTTTCCGCAGCGCCTGCCGCTGCGCCCAAGGCTGCTGTTCCGGCGCCCGCCGCGCACGGTCATGGGCCAAGCACCTCGGTTTCGTCGCCGACGCGCGTCGCCGTCATGTTTGCTGTGGCCGCCGCGCTGTTCGGCCTCATCGGCTATGGCGCGCCGAGCGATTTCCTTGGTCACTTCACCGTCTTCGTGCTCGGTTGCTTCATCGGCTACATGGTCGTCTGGAACGTCACGCCGGCCTTGCACACACCGCTCATGAGCGTGACCAACGCCATTTCCTCGATCATCGTCATCGGCGCGCTGATTCAGGTCGCGCCGCCGTTATCGGCGGACATCACCCGTCCGGAAATGCTCATCAAGGGCATGGCGGCGGTGGCGATTGCGCTCACGGCGATCAACATGTTCGGTGGCTTTGCCGTCACCCGCCGCATGTTGGAAATGTTCCGTAAAAACTAAAAAGGAGACCTGGAAGTGTCTGCAAATCTGGCAACTGTCTCCTACATTGGAGCAACCATTCTTTTCATCCTCAGTCTGGGCGGCCTTTCCCACCCGGAAACCTCGCGCCGGGGCAATCTCTACGGCATGATCGGTATGGCCATTGCCGTCATCGCCACTATTTTCGGCCCGCGCGTCACCGTCGGCGGCTATGCCTGGATCATCGTTGCGCTGCTCGTTGGCGCTTCGGCCGGCCTGTACGCGGCAAAAAAGGTCAAAATGACCGAAATGCCCGAACTGGTCGCCCTGATGCACAGCTTCGTCGGTCTGGCCGCCGTGCTCGTTGGCTTTGCCAGCTATATCGACCCGTCGACTCCCCTCGAAGGCGCGGCCAAAACCATTCACGAAATCGAAGTCTACATCGGCATCCTGATCGGTGCGGTGACCTTCTCCGGTTCGCTGATCGCCTTCGGCAAGTTAAACGGCAAGATCAGCGGCAAGCCGGTGTTGTTGCCGGGCCGCCACTGGCTCAACCTCGCGCTGCTGATTATCGTCATCGTCTTTGGCTACTGCTTCATCCAGGCCGAAAACACGGATGCCGGGATGATTCCGCTGATCGTGATGACCGCAGTCGCGCTGGCCTTCGGTGTGCATATGGTGATGGCCATCGGCGGCGCCGACATGCCGGTCGTCGTCTCGATGTTGAACAGCTATTCCGGCTGGGCGGCGTCCGCTACCGGCTTCATGCTCAACAACGACCTCCTGATCGTCACTGGCGCACTGGTCGGTTCTTCCGGCGCGATTCTCTCCTACATCATGTGTCGCGCCATGAACCGCCAGTTCCTCTCGGTCATCGCCGGCGGCTTCGGCGCGGGCGCGCCTTCGGCCAAACCGGCGGGTGACGCCGCCCAGCCGGAAGGCGAAGTGACGCCGGTCAGCGCGGCTGAAACGGCTGAACTGCTGCGCGAAGCCAAGAGCGTCGTCATCGTCCCCGGCTACGGCATGGCCGTGGCCCAGGCCCAGCACACCGTCAACGACATCGCCAGCCGTCTGCGCGCCAAGGGCTGCAACGTCCGCTTCGCCATCCACCCGGTCGCTGGCCGGATGCCCGGCCACATGAACGTGCTGCTCGCTGAAGCCAAGGTGCCCTACGACATCGTGCTGGAAATGGACGAAATCAACGAGGACTTCCCCGATACCGACGTGGTCATGGTCATCGGCGCCAACGACATCGTGAATCCGGCGGCCGAAGACGACCCCTCCAGCCCGATTGCCGGGATGCCGGTGTTGCAGGTGTGGAAGGCGCATACCTCAATCGTCATGAAACGCTCGATGGCCTCCGGCTACGCCGGTGTGGACAACCCGCTTTTCTACAAGGAAAACAACCGGATGCTGTTCGGCGACGCCAAGAAGATGCTCGACGAAGTACTGGCGGCCCTCGGCGCCTGAGCGCGACCTTCCGGCGCAACAAAGGCCACCCGTCGGGTCAATGCCAGTCAGATAAACTCTGACTGGCATTTTTTTTGACGGAAATTTGTGAGCGCAATTTTTGGCTTGGCGCGGATATGAGCGATCTGGTCGTCTGGGCGGCAGAATGAAGTAGCGCGCTTGATCAAGCAGGTCGACCAATCGCTGGGGTAGCGGGCCGGGCGCTCTCAGGCTGGCGGTGCCCAGCAGGCCCAGGATGGCATATTGGGCTGTATGGAAACTCACCCGCTGGGGTTGCTCGCCTACATGCTCGGCTATCTTGCTCCCCTGACATATTCAATGCAGCAATTGACCTTGCCCCTAGAATCCGTATCCCATAACCGATCTCATAAGTTGGTCTGCCTTGGTTGCGTGGCAAGCCAGTTCTGTTCGAACTGCATCGGGCTGACGTAAGCCAGACTTGAGTGTAGTCGCACACGGTTGTACCAGAGCAGCCAATTGACCACATTGTCCTTGGCCTCACGTCTGGTCTTGAAACGCCGTCCGTGTAACCGCTCCACCTTCAGCGATCCAAACAGGGTCTCACTGCACGCGTTATCCCAGCAATTGCCCTTGCGGCTCATTGAACGGGTCATCCCGTACGCCTGGAGCACCGCCCTGAAATCATGGCTGGCGTACTGGCTGCCTCTGTCACGGTGGAAGAGGATTCCGGCCCGTCTGCCAGGATGACGTTTGAACCAGACCATACGCAGCGCCTCAATGACGATCTCGCTCTTCATGTCTTCGCGTAGCGACCAGCCCACCACCTGACGGCTGAACAGCCCCCTACACCCTACCCATGTCCTTCAACTCAAAACCGCCTGCCTGTCCGGCGGCCAGCGCGGAGGAAAGGACTTGGGGCAGATCATCGGCGGAAATTTTGAATGTCTGCTGGGCGCGGATGGCAATGGTGGCCAGGTCAGTGGCGTTGGTGTTGGCCGCCGTCGCGGCCTTCATGATGCCGGGCAACATCTTGATGGCGTCGGCGTTGGAGACGACGCCGGAGGCGATCATCGTATCAA
>JAITWU010000219.1 GCA_031285115.1 Azonexus sp.
GCTTCGCAACGGGGAGGAACTTGGAGCCACCGTGGTTTTCGATCCTCCCTATTGGCGCAGCCAATGGGGAGGGGGACCACGCGCAGCGTGGTGGAGGGGTCAATGGGGTGCAGATAACCCATTTACGGACAAGTTCTTAATCGCCGGTTCTGTAACTCATTGAGCGTTAAAGAATTTTGATGCTCTGGCTCCGGGCGACCACCCTGCCCCGCCCTCAAAGAAGCGCCATTCCCTGCTCGCCGTGCTCGTAGACCACATTGGCGCGGCCGACGATGAGCGGGTCGAGATTGCCGATGCTGGTGGTGTCTTTGTTTTTGTACGGCAGTTTGTGCAGGATGTAGCGCATGGCGTTCAAGCGCGCCCGCTTCTTGCAGTTGGATTTGATCACCGTCCACGGCGCGTCGGCGGTGTCGGTGTGGAAGAACATGGCTTCCTTGGCCTTGGTGTAGTCGTCCCATTTATCGAGCGAAGCCATGTCGATGGGGGAGAGTTTCCATTGCTTGAGCGGGTGCACTTCGCGCTCGCGGAAGCGGCGGCGCTGTTCGGCCTGGCTTACCGAGAACCAGAATTTGATGAGGTGGGTGCCGCTGCGCGCCAGCGTCCGCTCAAATTCGGGAACCTGACGGACGAATTCGGCGTATTCGGCATCGGTGCAAAAGCCCATGACTCGCTCGACGCCAGCGCGGTTGTACCAGGAACGGTCAAAGAGCACGATTTCGCCAGCGGTCGGCAGGTGTTGCACATAACGCTGGAAATACCATTGGCCGCGTTCGATTTCCGAGGGTTTTTCCAGCGCCACGACGCGCGCGCCGCGCGGGTTCAAGTGTTCCATGAAGCGTTTGATGGTGCCGCCCTTGCCAGCCGCGTCGCGCCCCTCGAACAGAATCACGACTTTTTGCCCGGTTTCCTTGACCCAGGCTTGCAGTTTCAATAGTTCGACTTGCAGCCGGTATTTTTGCCGCTCGTAGTTGCGCCGCTGCATCAGGTTTTTGTACGGATAGCCGCCGCGCCGCCAGTCACCGGCAAGTTCTTCGTCAGGGTTGACCGCTTGCGCCTCGGCTTTCATCCGCTGCTGTTTGAGTAAACCCTTGAGGAGGGCGACCGATTCTTCGGCTGGCATCCCGGCGAGGATGTCTTGCAGCGCGCCCTGTTTTTTCCCCTGCGCGCCATCGGACGCGCCGCGCACGGTGAAGTTTTCGATGCCTGCCGGGGTCAGTTGCGGCGAAATGTCGCCCTCTTCAGCCGGGCGCTGGCGCGGCGCGGCGCGGCGGGCGGGAGCGGGGGCGGGCGTCGGAACAGGGGTGGTTTTGGCGGGCGCGGCTTCTGGGGTTTTGGCGGCGGCGGGTTGGCGGCGGGTGGTCATGCTGGCGTCTCCGTATTGTTGGGTTGATTGTGGCATTTCACAGCAACAGACGGCTTTTTGTCCAGGCATTCTTGACCGGATTAAGGACAATTGCATATTTTGGGCTGGAATGGGCGGATGCGAATGCCGATGTCATATGTCAATATCGGCGGCGGATCGGAGGTTGCATTTTCTCGCAGCGTCGCGCTGCTTTATTGAGGGCGTGATCTGATGAGACCGGACAACATACAAGGGGCTTTTGGCGGCAGCCGGAAACGATTGCCGCCATTGAGCAAGTGCTAAAAGCATTCATGCGATTGCCCTGGAGAGGGGAGTGCGGGCGCTGCCGCAACCCATAAAATCGGTATAATCCACCCCCTACCGAGGGGCGCTGCAAGGGAATCACTCTCTCAGGCTCGGTTCAAAACGGCGCTCACTGTCCAACCCTGCCGGGCGCGGGGGGCCGGTGAGATCAAGCCGTCTGTCCCCTTCGTTCCGGCTACAGTGATTCAGGAGCTTACTGTGGCTGAAACCAAAGACTATGTGATTGCCGACCTCTCCCTGGCCGATTGGGGGCGCAAGGAAATCCGCATTGCCGAAACCGAAATGCCGGGCCTCATGGCGATCCGCGAGGAATTTGCCAAAACCCGGCCGCTCAAGGGCGCGCGCATTACCGGTTCACTGCACATGACCATCCAGACCGCCGTGCTGATCGAGACGCTGACGGCGCTGGGCGCGGAAGTGCGCTGGGCTTCGTGCAATATTTTTTCGACGCAGGACCACGCTGCTGCCGCGATTGCCGCCGCTGGCATCCCGGTTTTTGCGGTGAAGGGCGAGAGCCTCGCCGATTACTGGGATTACACCCACCGTATTTTCGAGTGGCCGGATGGTGGTTTCAGCAACATGATTCTCGACGACGGCGGCGACGCGACGCTGTTGCTGCATCTCGGGGCGCGGGCGGAAAAGGATATTTCCGTACTGGCCAGCCCGGCTTCTGAAGAAGAAACCATCCTTTTCGCCGCCATCAAGGCCAAACTGGCGGTCGATGCAAGCTGGTATTCGATGCGGCTCATGCAGATCAAGGGCGTTACCGAAGAAACGACGACCGGCGTGCACCGCCTCTACCAGATGCACGCGCGTGGCGAACTCAAGTTCCCGGCGATCAATGTCAATGATTCGGTGACCAAATCGAAATTCGACAATCTTTACGGCTGCCGCGAGTCCTTGGTCGATGGCATCAAACGCGCCACCGATGTGATGGTTGCTGGCAAGATTGCGCTGGTTTGCGGCTATGGCGATGTTGGCAAAGGCTCGGCGCAGGCGCTGCGGGCCTTGTCGGCGCAGGTGTGGATTACTGAAATCGACCCGATTTGCGCCTTGCAGGCGGCGATGGAAGGCTACCGCGTGGTGACGATGGACGAGGCCGCGAGCCAAGCCGACATTTTCGTCACGGCGACCGGCAATTACCACGTCATCACCCACGAACACATGGCGAAAATGAAAAACAACGCCATCGTCTGCAACATCGGCCATTTCGACAACGAAATCGACGTCGCCTCGATCGAAAAATACCAGTGGGAAGAAATCAAGCCGCAGGTCGATCACGTCATCTTCCCCGACGGCAAGCGGATCATCCTGCTGGCCAAAGGGCGGCTCGTCAATCTCGGCTGTGCGACGGGCCATCCGAGCTATGTGATGAGTTCTTCCTTCGCCAACCAGACCATCGCCCAGATCGAGTTGTTTACGCGCACGGCGGATTACCCGGTCGGCGTCTACACGCTGCCCAAGCACCTCGACGAAAAGGTCGCCCGCTTGCAGTTGAAAAAACTCAACGCCCAATTGACGACCTTGACCGCAGCGCAAGCCAGCTACATCGGCGTGCCGGTCGACGGGCCGTACAAGGCGGATCATTACCGGTATTGAGCATGGCATCGCTAACGCCGGATTTCGCGCAGCATTTTGCCGAGGAATGGATTGCAGCCTGGAATGCGCGTGATCTTGACCGCATTCTTGCGCACTACGCCGACGACTTTGCCATGTCATCGCCGTTGATCGCCAAAGTTGTCGGCGAACCCGGCGGACGGCTGTGCGGGGCGCAAAATGTCCGGGCCTATTGGGCAAAAGCCATGCAAATGGCGCCGAACCTGCATTTTGAGTTGCTGACGGTGCTGCTCGGCGTCGATAGCATCGCGCTCTACTATCGACGCGAGAATGGTCGGCTGGCGCTTGAGGTCTTTCATTTCGCGGCGGATGGTAAAGTGGAAAAAGCCTTTGCTCATTACGAAAACGCTTGAGCCATGAGCATGAACGCCTTTCACGCCCGTCAAAGCGGGCGCTCACTGACGGAAAAACCGGCGCGGATGCCCATCGACCGCCACGGCCTCCTGCGCGTCGACGCCCTGCTCGTCCAGCGCGGACTGGCCGCTTCGCGCACGCAGGCGCAGCGGTTGATCGGCGAAAACCGCGTTTTCTGCGACGGCAAGCCAATCGCCAAGCCGTCGCTGGAATTGACCGCTGACGCCGCGCTGACGGTGCGCGAAGATGACAGCGACCGCTACATCTCGCGCGGCGGCCATAAACTCGCCGGGGCGCTGGCCGCCACCGGTCTGGAAATCGCCGGAAAAACCTGTCTCGACATCGGCCAATCGACCGGCGGCTTTACCGATTGCCTGCTGCAAGCGGGCGCTCGTCACGTCGTCGGCGTCGATGTCGGCCACGGCCAGTTGCACGGCAAACTCGCCGGGGACGCCCGCGTGACGGCGCGGCAAGGCATCAACTGCCGCGATTTATCCGCTGCCGACCTCGGCGCGGCGCTGCCAGCAAACGGCTTTGACCTCATCGTCGCCGACGTTTCCTTCATTTCGCTCACCCTCATCCTGCCGCAACTGCCGCCGCTTTTGGCCCGGCCCGGCGACTTGCTGTTGCTGGTCAAGCCGCAGTTTGAAGTCGGCCCCGGCCTCCTTGGCAAGGGCGGCATCGTCCGCGACCCGGCGCTGTACGCCCAGGTCGAACATAAACTGCGCGCCGCCGCCGCCGCGCTCGGCCTGCGCGTTCGAGCCTGGCTCGACAGCCCGATCACGGGCGGCGACGGCAATCGTGAATTTTTTATCTGGTCAAGCCCATGAAACCCGAAATCTCCATCGAATTTTTTCCGCCGCAAACGCCGGAAGGCATGGATAAATTGCGTGCGGTGCGCGCCGAACTCGCCCCATTGCAACCGGAATTTTTCTCGGTCACCTTCGGCGCGGGCGGCTCGACCCGCGAGCGCACCTTTGCCGTGGTCAAAGAAATCGCCGCCGCAGG
>JAITWU010000098.1 GCA_031285115.1 Azonexus sp.
CAAGGTATTGGACGATGCCGCGCTGCGCATTCTGCGCATGGCGGCGCCCTACGGGCAGATTCCACGCGCGGCGATGGGCGACAATACCGTTCTCACTTTCGCCCGCGCCTTGAATTTCACCCAGGGTGATACGCTCGATACCGGCTCCGCTCCCTGAATCCGGGGTTTTCAGGCTACTGTCCGAGCACGACGCCATCAAACAAACGCTCGGCTTTTTCCTTGAGCGCCGGGTCTTTGTTCGATTCGTGGTAACGCTGGTAATAGCGTAATTCAACGCCAAGTCTGGATAATTTGTTGTTTGCTGGAACACTTTGCGCGGCACAAGACAAAACATATTGCTCGCTGAACTGTTTTCCGGAATCCCGGTTGACAAAACTGCCGCCGTCTTTCTTTTTCAGCAAAATATGCACACGCGCGCAGCGAGGCTCTTTTTTATCCGGGGTCGCATCAAAATAAACCAGATCAAAGGTCTTGTTTTTTTTATAGCCCTCAATCGTGTTTTTTCTGATGTTGTCTATATAGTTTGAAATAGGAGTAACCGGAACCGCCTGTTTAACCAGATACATCTCTATTTGATAATTTTCGTCGGGCGACGCGCCTTTTTTCTCCATCGTCACGCCTTGAGCGTTTTTCACGGCGGCGCTCCATCCCGCTTCATCCGGCGAATAAAACGTAATCGACCAGACGATCCCTTTTGAATCTTTTACGCCAAAATCGACTTTTTGTGAAAAACCACCCTCCGCCCAGGCATTCAAACCCAGCAATGCCAGCATGGCTGCAACGACAATTTTCATGGCCCGCCCTTTCATATGACATGAAATTAAATGGTAGCAGAATTTTTTCGCGCTCGACCGGGCAGCAAGCGGCGAAAAAGCGCCTTGCCACGGCGGATGCTCGTGGTAGCCTTCGCCGCTCGCCACTTTGTCAACCGCCCCCGCCATGACAGCCCTTTACGCCGTTTTCGGCAATCCCGTCGCCCATTCCCGTTCGCCCGCCATTCATGCCGCTTTCGCCGCTGCGACGGGTGAAAATCTTTGCTACGAGGCGCGTCTCGCGCCGCTCGATGGTTTTGCCGCGGCGCTTGCCGAATTTGTCGCGGCAGGCGGGCGCGGGGCCAATGTCACGGTGCCGTTCAAAGAGGAGGCGTTTCGCCTGTGTCAGCGCCTTTCTGAGCGTGCCGCGCGGGCCGGTGCGGTCAATACGCTGACTTTTGCCGACGGCGAAATCGCTGGCGACAATACCGACGGCGCGGGTCTGGCGCGCGACATTGGCGAAAATCTCGCTGTTCCCCTGGCCGGGCGGCGTATTTTGCTGCTCGGCGCAGGCGGCGCAGCGCGTGGCGTCATCGCGCCATTGCTGGCGGAGCGCCCGGCCAGTCTCTACATCGCCAATCGCAGCGCCGACAAGGCGCGGCAACTGGCGGCGGCTTTTGCCGATTTGGCGGCGGGTTCCATTGAAGGCGGCAGTTTCGGCGAACTGGCAGGTAAAAGCTTCGATCTGGTCATCAACGCCACTTCAGCGAGCCTGACTGGCGAGACGCTGCCCTTGCCCGCCGGATTGTTCGCGGAAAAAGCCCTAGCCTACGACATGATGTACGGCAAAGGCGAAACGCCGTTTTTGCAACTGGCCCGCGAGCAAGGCGCGGCGCGGCGGGCCGATGGCCTCGGCATGTTGGTCGAACAGGCGGCGGAAGCCTTTTTCATCTGGCGCGGCCAGCGCCCGGCAACCGCCCCGGTTCTGGCCCAACTGCGGGCCGAACTGCGCCAGTTGGCGGCGTAATATGCTGTTGCGCGGCTTCAAGCGCCTCTTGCTGCTGTGTTTTGGCCTCGGCTGCCTGTGGTTTCTCTGGCTGTTCGGCTGGGTATTGTTCTGGGGCTGGGTCAATCCCGGTTCGACCAGCTTCATGGAATTGCGGCTCGCTGAGTTGCGCGAGAAAAATCCGCAAGCGCAATTGCAGCAGCAATGGGTACCTTACGACCGCATTTCGCTCCACCTCAAGCGGGCCGTCATTGCCGCCGAGGACGCCAAGTTTGTCGATCATGAAGGTTTCGACTGGGACGGTATCCAGAAAGCCATCGAAAAGAATGAAAAGAAAGGCCGTCTGGTCGCCGGTGGCTCGACCATCAGCCAGCAACTGGCGAAAAACCTGTTTCTCACGCCCAGCAAAAGTTTCTGGCGCAAAGGCAACGAAGCCGTCATCACGCTCTTGCTCGAACATCTGTGGAGCAAAGAGCGCATTTTTGAGGTTTACCTCAATGTCATCGAGTGGGGTAACGGCGTCTTTGGCGCGGAGGCGGCGGCCCGCCACTACTACGGCGTCAGCGCCGCCCACCTGGGGCCGGAACAGGCGGCGCGGCTCGCCGGCATGGTGCCCAACCCGCGCTTTTACGACCGCAACCGCAACGCGCCGGGTCTGGCGCGTAAAACGGCAATCATTCTGGGGCGGATGCCCAGCGCCGAGGCTCCCTGAAATGCGCCCCTGAAATGCGGCCTGTATCGTCAGCCGAAAAGGCTGTCGGCGCGTTGTTTTTGTCACAGCCCGGTCATCCGCCGGTGCTAAAATCCCCCCAATTTTGCGGCGCTGCACCATGAGCGAAGAAACCCAGTTGGCCGATACCGAAGATTTGCAGGAGCGCCTCGCTGAGGTGCAGACCCTGCTCGCCCGGCACAAACTGGTCGAGGAATTGACGCTGCCGCACGATCAGGAAGAGCCGGACAATATTCCAGTGCTCGACGTCGACCAGCAGCACTTGGACGAGTTGCGCAAAAAACTCGAACCGATGCACCCGGCGGACATCGCCTACATCCTCGAAGCCCTGCCGCTCGACGAGCGTCTGATTGCCTGGGCGCTGGTCAAGGCCGAGTTTGAGGGCGAAACGCTGCTCGAAGTCTCGGACGCCGTCCGCGAGAGCCTGATCGAGTCGATGGCCAGAAACGAGCTGGTCGCCGCCGCCGAAACGCTGGACGCCGACGAACTCGCCGACCTCGCCCCCGACCTGCCGCGCGGCGTCATCGACGATGTTTTCCGCCGTCTGCCGCTCGAAGAACGCGAGCAGTTGCGGGCCGCCATGTCCTACCCGGAAGATTCCGCCGGTTCGATCATGGATTTCGACCTCGTCACCGTGCGCGAGGACGTGACGCTTGAAGTCGTGCTGCGCTATCTGCGCCTGTTCGACGAATTGCCCGACCATACCGACCAGCTTTTTGTCGTCGACCGCAACGAATACCTCAAAGGCGTGCTGCCGCTCAATGTCCTTCTGGTCAACGATGTCGAGGTCGAAGTTGGCGTTTTGATGCGCACCGATTTCATCAAGCTCGAACCGGACGATCTGGCCGAAGATGCCGCCAAGGCGTTTGAGCGTTACGACCTCGTTTCGGCCCCGGTGGTCGATCGGGACGGCAAACTCGTTGGCCGCGTCACCGTCAATGAAGTGGTCGACTACATCCGCGAAGAAGCCGAGCAGGAACAACTGGCGCAGGTCGGCCTGAAAGAGGAAGAAGACATTTTCGCCTCGGTCTGGGATTCGGTGAAAAACCGCTGGGCGTGGCTCGCCATCAACCTCGTCACCGCCTTTATCGCCTCGCGGGTGATCGGCGCTTTTGAAGACACCATCGAAAAACTGGTGGCGCTCGCCGCGCTCATGCCCATCGTTGCCGGTATTGGCGGCAATTCCGGCAACCAGACCATCACCATGATCGTCCGCGCCATCGCCATGGGCCAAGTTCAGCCCGACGCCCTTCGCCGCCTGTTGAAGAAGGAACTCGGCGTCGCCAGCATCAACGGCCTGCTCTGGGGCGGCCTGCTCGGCATTGCCGCCTGGTGGCTCTACAACAGCATTTCCCTTGGCCTCGTGATGACAGCGGCAATGACGCTGAACCTCCTGCTCGCGGCGTCAGCCGGTGTCGGCATCCCCCTGCTGCGTCTCAAACTCGGCGCCGATCCGGCCATCGGCGGCTCGGTCATGATTACGGCGCTCACTGATTCGGGCGGCTTTTTTATCTTCCTCGGCTTGGCGACTTTGTTTCTCAAATAGTTATTCCATTTTCAGATCAAGCGAGTACGCGAAGACGAAGCGCAGACAGTGCTGTCGCACGGCAAGCGAAGTCGACAAAGTAATCGTTTGATCTGGAAATGGAATTATCGGGCTGCCGAAAATTTATTGCCCTGAAGCAAGTGCCTGGGTTGGCGTTCGGCGCTGTTCGAGGAATCTGGCAATCAGCGTATCGGCCACGGGCAGCAAGAGCAGCAACAATGTCAGGATCAAGCTGTTTTTTTGATAGTCGTCGATGAGGCCATGTGTTTTCTGGCTGACGACCCTGTCGAGTAAATCACTCTTTATCAAAGCGATGGCGTTGTGCTGCCACAATTGGGAAAGTATTTTCTCGTCTATGCGGGTTGCGTCGGAAATTTTCTCATTCAATTTCTCCACCACGACATCGGCAAATTTTTCCAGGAGCAGGGTTTTGGCTGGCGCTGGCATTTGATTGATCAAACCGGCCAGACGGCTGGCTGTCGGCGATTCATTAAGCGCCTGTTCAATGGCAATCCGGATATGCGTTTTCAAGGCAGGTAGCGAAAGATTGGCGCTGACCTCGGGTGGCAGGCTTTGCAGGTAATCCGCCATCTCCTGTTTGACCGGCTGCAACCAGACGCTGACAGTTTCGTCGTTGACCGCCTTGATATATTGCAACAGGCCAAGGCTTACGCCAGCGCCCATGCAAACGATGGGAATATAAATAAAATACAGCTTGGCGGCGATATTCCAGTATTTGTTTTTCCGCCGAAAAATCTTGAACCTGGCGCAGGCGGAGATGATGATGAACGCCAATAACAAACCCTGTGCGGCGAATTTGGCGGCGCTCCAGAATGCCGCCAGCGGATCGAGATGCCCAAGGAAAAAACTGAGCTGGGTAAAAAATAATTGAATATTTTCAAACATTATAACCCCCCCCTGATTTATGGCGGTTTACAAAAATACCCGGATGAGAAGACGAGTCGAAGACAGTGCGACTGATAAAGGCGGCAGGATATGCGTGTTTTTGGGCGCAGACATATTATTCTCACGCTTGATGCAAACCGTTTGCCCTGTTCCTCAGGCCGTCATCTTGAGGCCGAAAATCCCGGCGACGATGAGGCCGATGCAGAGCAGTCGCAGCGCATCCTTCGCTTCGCCAAACAACATGATGCCGCACACCGCCGTGCCGACCGCGCCGATGCCGGTCCACACCGCATAGGCCGTCCCCAGCGGCAGCGATTTGAGCGACCAGCCGAGGAGGAGGACGCTGGCGACCATCAGGCCAAGCGTCCAGACGCTCGGCCCAAGGCGCGAAAAGCCGTCGGAATATTTGAGGCCGACCGCCCAGCCGACTTCGCATAAACCGGCGATGAGCAAAATGAGCCAGGCCGGGCCGTGGTTCATTTCTGGCGCGAAAAATAGTCGTCTGCGGCGGCAACCATCGCGGCAATATCGGCTTCGCTGTGGGCGGCGGAGACAAAACCGGCCTCAAAGGCCGAGGGCGCGAAGTAGTGGCCAGCGTCGATCATGGCGTGGAAGAAGCGGTTGAAAGCCTCTTTGTCACAGGCGAGAACCTCGTCGTAAGTGCCGGGGCAGCGGGCGGCGAAATAGAGGCCGAACATGCCGCCGACGTTTTGGGCGCAGAAGCTGACGCCGTGTTTTTGCGCGGCGGCGGTCAGGCCAGCGCACAGCGCCCCGGTTTTGGCCGTCAGCGTTTCATAAAAGCCGGGGGCTTGAATCAATTTGAGCGTCGCCAGCCCCGCCGCCGTGGCGACCGGGTTGCCGGACAACGTACCCGCCTGATAAACCGGGCCGAGGGGCGCGATTTTTTCCATGATCTCGCGTTTGCCGCCAAAAGCGCCGAGCGGCATCCCGCCGCCGATGACTTTGCCGAAGGTCGACAAATCCGGCTTGATGCCGTACAGCCCCTGGGCGCTGCCAAGGCCGACGCGAAAGCCGGTCATCACCTCGTCAAAAATGAGCACCGCGCCGTGCTGCGCCGTGAGTTGGCGCATGGCTTTCAAAAATTCCGCCGTCGGCGCGATGAGGTTCATATTGCCGACCACCGGCTCGACGATGACAGCGGCGATTTTGTCACCATGTTGGGCGAAGGCGTCGGCGAGTTGCTGCGGATCGTTATAAGCGAGCACCAGCGTATGTTTGGCGAGATCGGCGGGAACGCCGCCCGATGAAGGATTGCCGAAAGTCAGGAGACCAGAGCCAGCCTTGACCAGCAGGCTGTCGGAATGGCCGTGGTAACAGCCTTCAAACTTGATGAGCAGGTCGCGCCCGGTGTAACCGCGGGCCAGCCGGATGGCGCTCATGGTCGCCTCGGTGCCGGAGGAGACGAGGCGCACCATGTCCATCGAGGGAACCAGTCGGCAGAGCAGATCGGCCATTTCGACTTCTCTTGGCGTCGGCGCGCCGAAAGAAAGCCCCTCGACGGCGGCGGCCTGCACGGCAGCGATGACCTCCGGGTGGGCGTGACCGAGAATCAGCGGCCCCCAGGAGCCGACGTAATCGGTGTACCACTGGCCGTCGGCGTCCTGCACTTTGGCGCCGACGCCTTTCTCGAAAAAGAGCGGCGTGCCGCCAACGGAGCGGAAGGCGCGAACGGGCGAATTGACGCCGCCGGGAATGTGTTTCTGGGCGCGTTCAAACAGTTGCTGATTGCGGGAAGGCATGGGCTTGGTCCTCGAAAGATCAGGTGAAAAGATGTTGATATTGGGCGGCGCGGGCAGCGATGTCGGACGCTGCGAAGAGGTCGGTAATCACCGCCAGCAGGTCAGCGCCGGCAGCCAGCGCGGCAGGGGCGTTGTCGATTGTAATGCCGCCGATGGCGCAACACGGCGCTGGCAATTCGCGGCGGGCGCGCTCAAACAGCGTCAGCGGGGCGGGGACAGCCTGCGGCTTGGTCGGCGAGGGAAAAACCGCGCCGAAAGCCACATAGTCGGCCCCGGCGGCGACTGCCGCCTCGGCGGCGGCGAAATCGGCATAACACGAAGCCCCCAGTATCCGGCGCGGGCCAAGCACGGCGCGGGCGGCGCGCAGATTGCCGTCGCCCGCGCCGAGATGAACGCCATCGGCCTCGACCAGCACGGCAAGCGCGATGTCGTCGTTGATGATGAGCCTGGCTTCGTGCCGCCGGGTTAGCTCACGCAAGGCGCGGGCGCGGGCGAGGCGTTCGGTCATCGGGCTATGTTTGTCGCGAAATTGCAACAAACGGCAGCCGCCCGCCAGCGCCGCTTCCGTCTTGGTCAGCAGCGCCGCCGGGTCGGCGGTCTCCGGGGTAATGGCGTAAAGGCCGCGCAATTCAGCGCCCATGCGCTGGCCTCGGCAGTGAAAAGAAGCGGTCGGGAATCCATTGTCCCTGGCCGCTGCGAAAACCCTGTTCGAGCGTCCGCCAAGTGTAAGCCTGCGCTTCGCGCACGGCTTTTTCGATCGCTGCGCCGCTCGCCAGACCGGCGGCAATCGCTGAGGCCAGCGTGCAGCCGGAACCGTGGTAACTGCCCGGCAGGCGTTGCCAGCGGTCAGCGCGAACAACCCCGGCAGGGCCATAGAGCGTATTGATGACTTCCGGCGTCTCCTCGTCGGCGCCGGTAATCAACACATACTTCGCGCCCAGCCCGGTCAGCCGCCGGGCGCAGGCGTCGAGCGGCGGGTCATCCGGGGCCTCGGCATTTTTCGCCAGTCGTCGCGCTTCCGGCGCATTGGGTGTGAGCAGCGTCGTCCGCGGTAACAGTTCCTCGCGGATGGCGCAAATGATTTCCTCATCGGCCAGCGCATCGCCGCGCCCGGAAGCCAGCACCGGGTCGAGCACCAGCGGTATGTCGGGATAGTCAGCGACAATTTTCGCCACCATCCGCGCATTGTCGGCGCTGCCCAGCAAGCCGACCTTGAAAGCGGCCACCGGCATATCGTCGAGCAGAACGCGAGCCTGCCGTTCAAGCAGTCCGGCGGCGACCGGATGGACGCTGGCGACGCCGACCGTATCCTGCACGGTCAGGGCCGTCACAACGGTCAGCGGATGACAGCCAAGGCTCGCCAGCGTCAGCAGATCGGCCTGGAGGCCAGCGCCGGAAGTCGGGTCGCTGGCGGCGAAACTGAGTACCTGGGGCGGCCCCGGCCAAGGCGTTGGGTGATTCATGGACAGGAGCGCCCTTGGCGAAAACAGAAAGGATTGGGTAATATGGTAAGAATTCTAGCTGAATCCGGCGTTAACCGTTGTTTAGCGGTGAAATCGGGCGGGCGCTGGTGGTGAAACCGTTCGACTTTGGCAATTTTAGTAGTAGTATGCCCCGATTCATATTTACAGGGTCTCAAAGGCCAAGGGATACAAAAATTGGTTGATGTATCAAAATCCTTGCGCGGCGTCAGGGTCATGGTTATTGACGACAGCAACACGATTCGCCGCAGCGCCGAAATATTTCTCGTCCAGGCTGGCTGTGAAGTCGTCCTCGCCGAGGATGGATTCGATGCTCTCGCCAAGATTGCCGATCTGCAACCGAGCGTTATTTTCTGCGACATCATGATGCCGCGTCTCGATGGCTATCAGACCTGCGCGCTGATCAAAAAAAATTCCCGTTTCAAGTCCACGCCGGTCATCATGCTGTCCTCGAAGGATGGTCTGTTCGACCGGGCGCGCGGTCGCATGGTCGGCTCCGACCAATATCTGACCAAACCTTTCACCAAAGAAAGCCTGCTGCAAACCGTCGCGGCTTTTGCCTGCCCGGCCGAAACTTCAAATCTGTAGTCCTTGGAGCATTGCATGTCTGTCAAGAACATTCTGGTGGTTGACGATTCCGCGACCGAGCGTTTTTTTGCCACTGACCTGCTGACCAAAGCCGGTTATCAGGTCATCACTGCCGAAAACGGCGAGGAAGGCATCGCCAAGGCCAAAGCCAACAAGCCCGACCTGATCCTCATGGATGTCGTGATGCCCGGCCTCAACGGTTTTCAGGCCACCCGCACGCTGACCCGCGACCAGGAAACCAAAAATATCCCGATCATCGTCTGCACCTCAAAGGGCGAAGAAACCGACAAAATCTGGGGATTGCGCCAAGGAGCCGTTGATTACATGGTCAAGCCGCTAAAGCCCGAAGAATTGCTCAAACGTATTGCCGCGTTGTCCTGAACACATGGCCAGAAAAACCAGTCTTCGTGATTTCCAGGCCTACCTCGCGGCGCGCTTGACCAATGCCGCCCAGGGACATGGCGCCGTTTCCTGGCTCGGCATTGAAGCTGGAGGCGAGGATTGGCTGGTCGATTTGTCCGACGGCGGCGAAATCGTCCAGGCGCCGCAGTTGGCGCCCGTGCCGCTGACCCGTCCGTGGTTTGCCGGCATCGCCAACATTCGCGGCAATCTGTACACAGTCACCGATTTCTCATCGTTTCGCAGCGGCGCTCCGACGCCCCGCAACAGCAGTACGCGCATCCTGCTCATTGGCGCCAAGCATGGCTCGAACGCGGCCCTTCTGGTCTCGCGTATGCTCGGTTTGAAAAACCCGGGCGATTTCGTCGCCGAGGCGCCACAGGCAGAGGACCCGCCGTGGTGCGAACAACGTTATCTGGATACCCAGGGCAGGGCATGGCGCAAGCTGTCAGTGCGCGGACTGCTTGCCGATCATGAATTCATGAATATCGGGGTCTGACCGGGAAGCGTTTGCCCGGAACCCACTTTGGAGAATCAGCATGGCTTTCAGTTTCAAACTTCCCGGTCTTGGCGGTCGCAAGGCAGCCGCGGCCCCCGTGACGGTTTCAGCCGAACTGACCGGACAGGCCGCCAGCCGACAGGCGACGCCTGGTTTTCTGGCTGGGCAGCCGGTGGTTCAGCAGATGAAGAAATTGGGCGGGGTGTTCGCCGTGCTGATGTTGGCGAGCGCCGGTCTGGTCATCTGGGGCAACAACCAGTCGGCCAACAGCACGGCCTACATTGCCGCCGCTGGCGAGATGCGCATGTTGTCGCAACGCATCGCCAAGGCGTCAATCCTGGCGCTACAGGGTAATGCCGGGGCTTTCGCGCAATTGAAGGAAGCGCGCGAAACCTTCTCGCAACTCCTGGATCGGGTCAATCTCGGCGGCGAGGTGAGTCATGTCAATGTGCCGGCTTCGCCGAATGCCGTGCGCGTCCAGATGGACACCCTGATCGAGCGCTGGGCGGCGACCGAAAAAGATGTCCTGATCGTGACCGCGCAGGAAGCCAATCTGGTTGCCCTGGGCAAGAGCGTGGCGACGATTGATGAGCGCAATGCCGAAATGCTCGACCTGACCGAGCAACTGGTGGCCCTCAAATTGCAGGGCAGCGCTCCGGCGCGCGAAATCGCCGCTGCCGGTCAGTTGATGATGCTGACCCAGCGGATCGCCAAAAACGCCTCGGCCTTGCGCGTTGGCGACGAAATCAATCCGGAGGTCGCCTTCCTGCTCGGCAAGGACACCAACACCTTCCGCGACATCCTGCAAGGGCTGCCGCGCGGCGACAGCGACAGCCGCGACAAGCTGGGACAACTCGACAAAGCGTTCAAGAGCTATCAGGAAGCCGTGGCCGGGATTTCCAGCAGTATGCAGCCGCTGGTTCTGTCCAAACAGGCCGGTGCGCAGGTTTTCCACGACAGCGACAATCTCTTGAAGGCAACTGATGATCTGGCGCTTGGTTACGAGGCGCATCTGGCTTCGCAAAAGCTGTTCATCATTCTGCTGGTTATTCTGGTTGTCGCCGCTTTGGGAACGCTAGCCATGCTGGTCAGCGTTTATCTTGCGGACACGCGCCGCCAGACTGTCGAAACCGAGCGCCAGCGCCACTCTTCGGAACTGGTCAACCGGGAAAACCAGGACGCCATCCTGCGCCTCATGAACGAACTGGGCGACCTCGCCGACGGCGACCTGACGGTCACAGCAACGGTCAGCGAAAACATTACCGGGGCCATCGCCGACTCGATCAACTACACCATCGAAGAACTGCGCGTGCTGGTCGGCCGCATCAACGACGCCGCCAGCCGGGTGACGGCGGCAACCGAAATCGCCCGCCAGACATCAGCCGAACTGCTCGACGCCGCTGAACGGCAATCGAGCGAAATTCAGGAAGCGGGTCAATCGGTTCTCGACATGGCGCAGTCGATGAGCGAAGTTTCCGGCAACGCCATGCAGTCGGCGCAGGTTGCCCGGCAGTCGCTGCAAGCCGCCGAGAAAGGAACGCAGGCGGTGCAGGATTCAATCAAGGGCATGAACGAAATCCGCAACCAGATTCAGGAAACCTCGAAGCGCATCAAGCGCCTCGGCGAGTCCTCGCAGGAAATCGGCGAAATCGTCGAACTGATTTCCGACATTACCGAACAGACCAACGTGCTGGCCCTGAACGCCGCCATCCAGGCCGCCTCCGCCGGTGACGCCGGGCGCGGCTTCACGGTCGTGGCCGAAGAAGTGCAGCGCCTTGCCGAACGTTCGGCGGAAGCGACCAAGCAGATTGCCGCCATCGTCAAGACCATTCAGACCGATACGCAAGACGCCGTTTCGGCCATGGAGCAATCGACCCAGGACGTGGTCGAAGGGGCCAAACTCTCCGACGCCGCCGGTCAGGCCCTGGCGGAGATCGGCGACGTGTCGCGCAATCTGGCCAGCCTGATTGAAGGCATTTCTTCCTCGACCCAGAGCCAGTCCGACTCGGCGACCGACGTTGCCCGTTTGATGCAGGACATCCTGCACGTTACCGAGCAAACCACGGCTGGTACCCAGCGCACCGCTCAGGCGGTCGACGAACTGACCGCCCTGGCCTCCGAACTCAAGGGTTCGGTTGCCGGCTTCAAGGTCGACTGACAAGCAACGCGAGAGACTATGAACGCGGCGACGGCATTTGATTTAGGCCCACTGACCTGGGTCAAGGGCGAGATTGATCTGGCCTTGCAGCGGGCAATCGAAGTGCTTGCCCAATATACGGTGGGCGGCGATGCGACGCCGCTCAAATTCTGTCACACCCATGTCCATCAGGTTTATGGCGCGTTATCCATCGTCAGCCTCGATGGCGTGACGCAGGTCGTCGAGTCGGTCGAAGCCCTGCTCCGGGCCTATGAAGAAGGACTGCGGCCAGTCGACGAAGCCGGACTGGCGGCGGTTCGCCAGGCGCTCGCCGACATTCGCCAATATCTCGACGACTTGATGGTTGGCGACCCGAACCAGCCGCTGCGCCTTTTGGCTTCGTATCAGGCGCTGGCCAAAGCCCGAGGGATCACGGTCACACATGCCGCCGACCTGTTTTATCCCGATCTCTCTTTGCGCCCCCCCAAACAGTCGGCGCCAGCGGCGCTCGACGCCGATGAGGCGAAAGCGGCGCTCAAAGCCGCCCGTAACGCCTACCAGAAGGGGCTGCTCAAATGGCTGCGCAGCCCGGCGGGCAGTGACGCCGGTTTATCGACCATGCGCACGGCGCTGGAGAGCATTGAAGGGCAACAGACCAGCCAGACAACCCGGACTTTCTGGTGGGTCGCCCTGGCTTTCCTCGATACGCTCGAAAACCCCGAACTGCGGGGCGATATTGCCGCCCGTTACCTGTGCTCCCGCATTGACGCCCAGATCCGCCGTCTGCTCAACGGTTCGAGCAGTGTCGCCGAGCGCGTCATGCGTGAAGCGTTGTACTACATCGCCCGCACGCCAGCCGAACAGTCGGCCCTGGTGGCTACGGTGCAGGCGACTTTCGATCTGCCCGCCCTGATTCCGCAAGCCCCGGCCGCCGCCGTTCCGGCACCGCAGGAAACGGCCTTGCGCAAGTTGCGCGACGGGCTGGCGGTACTTGAAGAATCATGGAACAAATTCTGTAGCGGCAGCGCCAGCAGCCTCTCGGGCTTTGCCGACAATGCCCGGCTGTGCGCCGCTCTCAGCGAGGAAGTCGGCCATACCGATCTCAAACGCCTGGGCCAGGGAATCGCCGCCATCGCCACCTGGCTTGCCGAAGCGCCGGAGCGTTACAACGACACGGTGGCGATGGAAGTCGCCACCGCCATCCTGCTCTTGCAGAACGCCCAGGAGAACTTCAAGCGCCTCGGCACCGATTTCGCACAGCAGGTCGACCTCATGGTCGCCCGGCTCTACGCCTGTATCGCTGGCAAACCGGCGGCGACTGACGCCGCGATTCCCTTGCTCGACGAAATGACGCGCAAGGCGCAGGAAAAATTGCTGATCGGCCAGGTCGGGCGCGAAATCCAGAACAATCTGGCGCAGATCGAGCAGGCGCTCGACACCTTCTTCCGCAACCCGGCCAAACCCCACGATCTGGGGACGCTCGATGCGCCGCTCAAGCAGGTCGGCGGGGCGCTCGCCATGCTCGGCCATCTCGGCGCGCTCGCCAGTCTCAGCGCCTGTGGCGAACGCATCCGCCAGTTTGCCCAGCCCGATTACCAGCCGGTGATCGAAGATTTTGAATGGGTTGCCAACCAACTGTCGCAACTCGGGTTCTTCGTCGATGCCCTGCAAAATGGCGAAACCAATTTTGAAGCCTTCATTCGCCGTCTCAACGGCGAAGATGAAGTCGCCGACGAGCGCATCGACAAAGGCGAGGACTTCGCCCCTGCCCCCTCCGTCGAAGCCCAGCTCGCGCAGCAGACGCGAGACACCCGTGTATTGGCCGACGCCCTGCGCGAAGCGCCGCAGGATCAGCGCCTGCATAAAGAAATTCGCAACAACCTGCAAGCCATCCAGAAAGACGCCGATCTGGTCGCCGACCATCGTCTGGGCGAGTCGGCCAAGGCGGCGCTGGAAGCTCTGGAGGCCGGATTCACCGTCGATGCCGCCCTTTCCAGCCTTGCCCCAGCGAGCGGCGAAGCGCCGAAGCCATCGGCGGCGACGCTGCAATTGGCCGATTCGAGCCACGAAGAAATCGACGCCGAACTGCTCGCCATCTTCCTCGAAGAAGCCGTTGATGTCCTCGCCACCATGTCCGGACAACTGGCCCTGCTGCGCCGCCAGCCGGACAACAGCGAAGCGCTGACGACCATCCGCCGCGCCACGCACACGCTCAAGGGCAGCGGGCGCATGGTCGGCTTGACCGATCTCGGCGAAACGGCCTGGGAACTGGAGCAGACCCTCAATCTCTGGCTGCGCCAGGAACAGCGGCCAACACCCGAACTGCTGCAAATGATCGGCGACGCCCATACCCTGTTTGGCGACTGGGTCGGCCATCTCGGGGCGGGCGACAACGTGGTTCCCGACACCACGGCGCTGATTGCGCTGGCCCGCCGCCTGCGCGGCGTCGAAATAGCGCCGGTCGCGGCCAGGGCGGAAACGGCAGCGCCGGTCGTCGAGCCGCTGATGCTTGACGCGCCGCTGCTCGATTTTCCTGAATTGCCGGATTTCAACGAGTTGGCGATACCCGCCGACGACCTGGTTGTCACCGAAGCGGAACCCGCGCCCGAACCGGCAACGGAATTCCCGCTCCCCTCGCCGACGCTCTACAGCATTTTTGTTAACGAAGCGCGCGGTTATTTGCAGACCCTGATCGACAGCCAGGCGGCGCTCCGGGCCGACCCGGCGGCCGAAACGACGTTTGAGACGACCCGGGCGGCCCACACGCTGTCCAGCATCGCCGGAACCGTCAACCTGATGCCGCTGCATCATCTGGCCCGCGCTTTGGAACACGCCCTGCTGCGCCGCCAACATGCCGCCCAGCCCAATAACGCCGACGCGCTCGAAACCATCCAGCAGGCCATTTCGGCGCTCGAATCCATGTTCGCCGGTCTCGCCCTGCAACGAGCGCCGGATGAGGAGCCGCGCCTGATCGCCCTCCTCGATGAAATTTTCCACGCCCCGCCCATTGAAGCCGTCGAGGTTAGCGTTGCCGCCCCGCCGCCGCCCGCAGCGGTCGATACTGACGCCGATGCCGACGCTGACATCGAAGCGCCGGTTCTGCATAGTGCGGCGACGCTGCCGGGCCTGACCGACGAACTCGATGAACAACTGTTGCCGATCTTCCTTGAAGAAGCCAGCGACCAGTTGCGCGAGCTAACCGAACAACTGCGCGCCTGGCGCGAAGCGCCTGCCGCTGACGCGCCGCCGCACGCCATCGCCCGCCTGTTGCACACCTTCAAGGGCAACGCCCGCATGGCCGGGGCGCTCAATCTCGGCGAAGTCACCCACCAACTCGAAACGCGGGTGGACGAAGCGATGCGGGCTGGCGCCGCCAGCGCCGCCGTGATCGACGAAATCGAGAGCGGCTGCGACACCCTGGCGCTGGCCGTCGAACATTTGCGCAATGGCCCGTCGGTTGAGGAAATCGCCGCGCCGGTGACGCCCGCTGCCGAATCTGCCGCTGAATTTACCGCTAAATCTGCCGCCGAATTGGCCAATAAACCCGCAGCCGACGCCGCGCCGCTCCTGCCCACCGTGGCCGAAGCGGAGGAGGGCGGCGGCCAACGGGCGATGTTGCGCGTGCCCGCTGATCTCCTCGATCATCTGGTCAATGAAGCGGGCGAACTGTCGATTGCCCGCGCCCGGATCGAAGGCGAAATGCGCAGCCTGAAAAGCTCGCTGCTCGACCTCACCGAAAACGTCATCCGCCTGCGCCGCCAGTTGCGTGAAATCGAAATTCAGGCCGAAGGCCAGATTCAGGCGCGCGTCGCCCAGGCGCCCGACGGTGAAGCTCATTTCGACCCGCTCGAACTCGACCGCTTCACCCGCTTCCAGGAACTGACCCGCTTCATGGCCGAGTCGGTCAATGACGTCGCCACGGTGCAGCAGAGCCTGTTGAAGAATCTCGACGACACCGATGCCGCGATTATCGCCCAGGCCCGGCTCAACCGCAGTCTGCAACAGGCGTTGATGGGCCTGCGCATGTTGCCCTTCGCCAGTCAGACCGAACGCTTCTACCGCATCGTCCGGCAGACGGCCAAGGAAGTCGGCAAGCGCGCTCACCTCGACCTGATCGGCGGCCAGGTCGAAATCGACCGCTCGGTGCTCGACAAGATGCTCGGCCCGATCGAGCACATGCTGCGCAACGCCGTCACCCACGGTCTGGAAGGCCGCGAGGAACGGCTGGCGGCAGGCAAAAATGAAACCGGGGAAATCACCCTGAAACTGGCCCAGGAAGGCAATGAAATCATCCTTTCGCTCGCCGATGATGGCCGTGGCCTCGACATACAACGCATCCGCCAGCGCGCCGAAGAAACGGGATTGCTGACGCCGGGACAAGCCATCGAACCAGCGGCGCTGTTTGATCTCGTCTTCCGCCCCGGCTTTTCGACAGCCGCCGAGTTGAGCCAGCTAGCCGGTCGCGGCGTCGGCATGGATGTCGTCAAAACCGAAGTCACCGCGCTTGGCGGGCGTATCGAAATCACCACCGAACAGGGGCGCGGGACGACCTTCCGCCTCTACCTGCCACTGACCCTGGCCGTGACGCAAACGGTGCTGGTGCGCACCGGCGCGCAAGTCTACGCCATCCCGTCGACCATGGTCGAGCAGGTGCTGGAGCTGAAAGACAAGCAACTTGCCGTGTTGCAGGAAAAAGGCGAGGCCGAGTGGCAAAACAACCACTACCCGCTGCATTTCCTCTCGCACCTTTTGGGCGTCGCCGATGCCCAACCGGAAGTCCGCCGCCGCTACTGGGTCCTGTTGCTGCGTTCAGGTTCGCAACGGGTGGCCGTGCAGGTCGACGAACTTCAGGGCAATCAGGAAGTCGTCGTCAAAAACATCGGCGCCCAGCTCGCCCGGGTGGTTGGCATCGCTGGCGCGACGGTTCTCGGCGACGGTCGCGTCGTGCTGATCCTCAACCCGGTGGCGCTGGCCGGTCGCGGCAACCTGACGCAGTGGGTGCCAGCAGCGCAGCCCGCTGTCGAGACAGCAACCCCCAGACGGCTGCCGACCGTGATGGTGGTCGACGATTCGCTGACCGTGCGCAAGATCACCAGCCGCCTGCTCGCCCGCGAAGGCTATCAGGTCATGCTGGCCAAGGATGGCGTCGATGCGCTCGAACAGTTGATCGACGACCTGCCCGACGTGATCCTGTCGGACATCGAAATGCCGCGCATGGACGGTTTCGACTTTGTCCGCAATGTCCGCGCTGACGAACGCCTGCGCAACCTGCCGGTGATCATGATTACCTCGCGCATGGCCGACAAGCATCGCAACTACGCTTTTGAAATCGGCGCCAACCATTATCTCGGCAAGCCCTACGACGAAAACGAGTTGCTGGGTCTGGTCGCCGGTTACTGCAAAAAGACGCATTGAACAGCCAAATATCCTCCCTTTTCGGTCACAAGGTATGTACAAGCTACTTATGTAATAAACATTGAACAAATATGGGAACTTGCCAGGGAATAAAAATGACAAGCGCCGCACAACCGATGATGCACAGCGAAGATCGCGATCAATGGAGAGAACCTTCCTTCGCGTCTCCCCGCTACCGTCGTCTCACCGCCCGCCTCGTCCTCCTCGCCTTTCTCACCCAGACGGTAGTTACCCCGGTCCATGCTCAGGTCGTCGCCTACAAAGCGGCCCCCGGGAATCAGCAGCCGACGATCCTCAACAGCGCCAACGGCATCCCGCTGGTTAACATCCAGACG
>JAITWU010000378.1 GCA_031285115.1 Azonexus sp.
CGTCAACGCCAGAATGACCGTCGGCCTCGCCCCCGGTCTGGTGCTGCAAGGCCAGTCAGTACAGAGCAGCGGCGGCAATGTCGAGATGAATACCGGCAGCGTCTGGACAGGAGCGCCCCGGTGAGCTGGCGCGACCGCCTGTCCCGCGCCTCATTCCGCGGCTTTGAATTTCTCACCGAAAGCCACGACGCCAAGGGCGGTCGGCGTCTGGCGGTGCATGAATACCCCGGCGCCGAGATCCCCGGCGTCGAGGATCTGGGCGGTAAGGCATGGGAATGGAAACTGAACGCTTATTTCATCGGCCCCGATTACGATCTGGAGCGCAACGGGCTGCTGGAGAAGTTGAACGAACCGGGCGCGGCCTGGCTCAATCACCCGTGGCTGGGTCTGTTATGGGTGCGGGCGCAGCGTTGGTCGCTGCATGAGAGCACCGACAAGGGCGGTTTCTGCACCATCGCCATCGAGTTTGTACCATCCGGCGAGACGGTGCAGCCGACGCAAGACTTGGTGGATGTCGCCTTTGACCGTACCCGCAAACTGGCGGATGTCGTGGTGGCGGATTTCACGCTGGAGGCCATGAGCGCCGGTGGCATGACCTCATTTGTCGCCGCCGTAGAGGGCAAACTCGAAGGGCTGCGCCAGATGATGTCACTGGCAACCTTGCCGCTGACTTTGGCAAATCAGGTCACCGGGCTGATTGCCGGGATCAAGGGCGAGCTTGCCGCCCTGATGGCAATCCCCGCCGCTTATGCTTTCGCCCTCCGCAATCTCACCACGACCTTGGGCGCAGGCGCCAACGATAGCGATCTGGCCGACACCGAACGGCCCCGCGTGGTCGCCCGTTACGCCCGCGCCGCCACCGCAAAAAGCGCCGTGGCGCTCTCCGGCGTTGCCGCCACCGATGGCGCCGCGCGCCGCAATGGGTTACGCGCCGAGGCGCTGCAAAGCCGCCTTCTGGTCACCGCCGCCGCCGAAACAGCCTTGACCAACTACCGGGCCGAAGGCGACCGGGATGCGGTGCTGACAACCGTGACCGCCGCCATCGACGCGTTGTTGCCCAGTCTGCCGGATGCGGTATTTCAAGCCGCCGTGACAGCCCGCGCTGCGGTGGCGGAAGCCTTGCTCGCACAGGACTTGAAACCTGCCGCCAGCCGCAAGGTGGTGACGCCGCTACCCGCTGTGGTGCTGGCTCACCGGCTGGGTGTCGATGTCGCTGTGTTCCTTGCCCGCAACGCGGTGCGCCATCCGCTGTTTGTGCGAGGGCATATTGATGGATAACCAGGGTACAGGTTACGGGGTACAGGATTCAGTGACATCAGCGCAGCGAAGCTGCGGGGGTCAGACTGAAACCCGTCGCCTATTCCCTGCAAACTGTCGGAAAGGGTGTGCTGATGGATGAGGCGCTCGCCGAAATCCGCTTTGACGGTATCCGCTACGGCTACTGGCAAAAGGTGGAGATTCGGGAATCGGTCGATGATCTGTGCGCGTCGGTGCGTCTTGCCATCACATCAGGGTACGGGTTTCAGGATACAGGACACAGTACTGAAACCCGTACCCTGAAACCTGTACCCTGTAGCGCCAATACCGTGGCCGATATCCTGATCGGCGGTGGGCTGGTGACGCGGGTGCGCCCCGACAACATCCGCCGCCGGGTCGATGCCGAGAGTCACGCCATCCATATCGAAGCCCGCTCGCTGGGCCGCGAACTGGTCGATTGCCAGTATTCCAAAACCCTCTCCGGCCTGAAATTGGGTGAGATTGTGAAGCGCATTTGCAGCGCCTTTGAAGTGCCTGTAAAGATTGCCGCCGAAACCGCCGTCGTGCCGGATTTTTCCATGCAGTGCGAACTACCGGCCAATGCCCTCATCAACGCCGTGCGCTCGGCCAACCTGCTGCTCTACCCGCAGCCGGACGGTGGCCTGATCCTGACCGCGCCGACCGATGCCGCGCCCGTCGCTGCGCTGGTGTACGGTGTCCATATCAAACGCTATGAGGTGGTCGATGAATTCAAGCTGCGCTTTTCCGATTACGTCATCAAGGGTTATGACTACGGGAGCGATACCGCCTTGAAGGGCGCGATCAAGGATGCCGGTATCGGCTTTTTCCGCCCCATGCACATTGTCGCCGACCGTCACGGGCAGGGCTTGGGCGGTTGTGACCGGCGAGCCAGGCTCGAACGCAACCGGCGACTCGCCCGCGCTCATCGTCTCGATCTGGAGGTGTCCGGCTGGCGTTATCAGGATGCCGAGGGGCAGTGGCAGACATGGGCCATCAATACTCAGGTGCGCGTCATCATTCCTGATGAAGGGATTGATGATGTCTTCCTGATCGGCGAGCGCACATTCAGGCTCGATGACAAGGGCGGCAGCGTGACCTCGTTGCAGGTGATGCGCCGCAATGCTTTTCTTGGCGAAGAAAAGAAGAAAACCCGGCGCGGCGCAGGTGTCAAAGGCAATAAATGATGCGCTCCCAGTCTCACTATCGTTCGCCGCCCCCCGAGGGAGCGCTTGCCTTCCTCGGGGCGGCTTGGCGGGAGGCAAGAAAGTGATCGGCCAAATCTGGAACCGCCTACAGTTGGTTTTCGCCCACGGCGTTGGCCTCATGATCGGCGCAGACAAGGTGCAAGCGCGGGTGCTCGA
>JAITWU010000016.1 GCA_031285115.1 Azonexus sp.
AGCAGCAGGCGGCGGCGCTGGCGCAGCGGACTGCCGCGCAGTCCTTCAAGCTGGTAGATCGGCTGCGTAAACGCCCGCCACGGCGCGAGGCGCTGGCGCAAGAGAACGCGCAGCCATTGTCCGCGCCAGATTGAGGAACGTTCGCGCCACAGATCAGAGAAGGAAGTCGGCTGGCCGAACACTGCCCGCGAAAAAATAAAGAGCAGGCTGCAATCGAGCCACGGCTTGAGCCACCAGATCAGCACTATCAGCAGCCAGGGGGCGATGTCGACCGTCGCTGCGGCGAGCAGAGCGAGCGCGGCCAATAACGGGGTAAAAGTCCGCCACACCGAGCGGGCGTTGGCGCGCGTCAGGGCCAGGCCGAGATCCGCCGCTTCCAGCGACAGGCGGGGCCGCAGCGCCAGGGCGATGGCTTCAACCCGCATCGCCCGCCTTTGGTGCGGCGCTGGCGGGCCGCCCCTGCCAGCCGAGGTAGATCAGCGCCAGCGCCCAGCAGACCGCGCCGACGCCGTATTTGACTTCCGGCGCGACGGCGCGGGCCGATGACCAGAAGGCTTCCACCCCGGCGGCGATGACGAGCATGACGACCGTCCCGCCAATCACCGGCACGACGCCGAGGGCGTTGTGTTTGAGCGCCTCCAGCCGGGTCCGCCGCCCCGGCGACAGGAGCGCGTGACCCAGCCGCAAGCCAGCCGCGCCGGACAAAACGATGGCTGTCAATTCAAAAGCCCCGTGGGTGACGACAAAAGACAAAAAGTTTTCAGCGTGACCGGTGCCGATGAGATAGCCGCCCACCGCGCCAATGGCGATACCGTTGAAGACCAGATAAAAAACCGTCCCCAGCCCGGCGAGCAGGCCGGAAGCAAAACATTGAAAACCGATACTGATGTTGTGCTGGATGTAGTAGCCGAACATCATCCAGTCGGTATCGGCGTCGCGCTCGCGGCCCAAGGCGTGGTTGCCGTCGCTGTACATGGCGTCGAAGCGGCGGACCTGGGCGGCGTCGAGCAGATGCCGGATGAAATCGGCGTCGCGCCAGCAGGCCCAGGCCATGAGCAGCAGCGGCAGCGCAAAGAGCAGGGTTGCCGCCAGCACATAGCCGCGATGCGCCCGCACCGCCTGCGGAAAGCCGATCAGCAGAAAGCGCGCGAAGCGCCGCCAGTTCCACGCTGGCGGGCGGTAAATCAGGCGGTGGGCACGTTCGACCAGCCGTTCGATGCGCCCGGTCAGGTAAATCGGGTAGGCGCGCGCCTGCGCCAGGGCGAGCTGCTGGCAGGTGAGACGGTAGAGAAGGGCGAGCCGCGCGCCGTTTTGCCCCGGCCCGCCGCTTGGTTCTTGACTTTGTTTTTGACCTTGTTCTTGGCTTTGTCCCTCATCCTGCGCCATGCGCTGACGCCGACGGGGGTTTTCGACCGCGCTCAGCAGGCTCTCCAGTTCGCGCCATTGGGCTTCGTGCCGGGTTTCAAACTGCCAGGGCGTCATGGCGCTTCCCCCGCGCCGCGTCGGCCCGACAGCCAGTGCGCGACGCCGAGCAGCCGCGCCGTGAGCGGCGCGCCGACCTCGGCGGGCGCTATGCTCACGCTGGCCGCCAGCCGCGCCAGTTCATCGAGGCGTTCCGGCGTCAGCCGCCGGGATCGTCCGGCCCAGGTGATGACGGCCAGTTGCTGCCGCGCCGTCAGCAGCCGGGTTGGCGGCAGCGGTTCGGCTGCGGGCAGCGGGCCATCGAGGGCGGCGGTATCGGCATAAACGACCAGGGTGCCCGCCGCCATATCGCCGAGGCGCTTGAAATCCGGACGCAACAGCAGGGTGGCGAGGCCGACGGCGTAAGTGCCGGGCAGAAAATCGACGACCCGCAACAGGTTGCGCAAGAGCGAAGCGGCGGGCGTCACCGGCAGGCCGTTATCCATCACCACGCGCAAACCCAGCGCCCGCTTGCCGGGCGTCGCGCCGCGTTTGCCCAATTCAAAAATGACCGGATAAAACCATTCGAGGAGAAAAAAGCCGATGAGAACAAGGGCGGCGCTCAAGCCCGAACCAAATGTCGTCGACGCCAGCGCCATGACAAAGATAAAAGCCAGCGCCCCGCGCAGGCACATGTCGATCATGCAGGCCAGCGCCCGCGCCGCGAGGCCCGCCGGACGCAAGGTCAGGGCGATGCCCTCCGGTGTTTCGACGGCGTACAGGGTATCGAGCGGCGCGGCGGCGGTCGGCACGATCTAAAGGCTGACCTGCCGGGCGCTGATGCGATAGCGGATGGCCGCCGGGTCGCTGCCGTCGATAACGCCATGCGGGGTTTTGAGGCGCGGCAGGATGAGGAAGGGCAGAGGGGCGTCTTCGCCGTTGAGCGTGATGTCGATGCCGACGTTGTAAGCGATCCAGTTCATTTCCCAGACGCCAAACAGCACTTTTTTGAGCGCCGAGAGGCGGCTGTCCTGGTCGCCAAGACTTTCGATGACAATCGCCCGGCGGACATCGGCAGGGTCCACCGGAATCCAGCCGTAGCCGGGAACATAGAATTCAGCGCGGACATGCTGGCCGTGCGTCGCCTCATCGCCGGTCAGGCCGAGACTGCGCAGCAGCCTCGAAGGGCCGACGCGCAGGCCGAAGACGCAGCGGGCGGGAATGCCGATGGCGCGGCAGATGGCGACAAAAAGCCCGGCGATGTCCGCCGAGCCGCCGCCGTACTGGCCGCTCATCAACTGCTGGCGGATATTGCCGCTGCCGCAGCCGGGCTGCGCCGGATCATAAATGGCGTTGTCGGCCACCCAGTCATAGATGGCCTTGGCCTGCGCCACCGGGTCCTTGATCCGGCCAAGAATGCGCTCGCCGAGTTGAAAGGCCGCGCCGTCGTTGGGGATCAGCGCCGATTCCCGCAGGTTGTGGCGAAGGATGTCTTCGCGTTCCGGCGCGACGGTGCGTTTGGCGACATCGAAATGGCGGTCGGCGGTCGCCACCCGGGTGGTCAATTGCAGTCTGCCGTCTTTGCCGTCGGCCCATTCGCACTCGAAATTTTCCAGGTCGCCGTCGGGCAGGCGGCTCATGCCAGCGCGGCTGACGTTGCCTTCCCAGGCATGACCCAGGGTGCGCTGAAAGAGCGTGTCCTGATTGAGCGGCAAGGGCAGCCACAGCTTGCAGGGGCCTTCCTGGCCCGCGAGGTTGATGCGGGTGGTGATTTCCCAGGCGCTCCATTCGCGCGGCGGTTCTTCCGCCTTGACCGGCGGCAGGCGGGAGGCGGAAGTGCCTTTCGGCGGCTCATCGACAACCGAGTTGTCGGCGGTATGAACCCGGTTGCGCTCCGGCGCTGAGGGTTTGGCGGTGGCTTTGCGCTTGGCCGCCGGTTTTTTTGCCGCTGATTTGGCGGCTGATTTGGCGGTAGATTTGGTTCGCGCGGCGGCCGCCGGTTCAGTAAATGCGGCCAGCGCGCCGAGCGCGGCGAGAAAGGTTCGGCGTTTCAAAGGTTCCTCCGGCAACGACAGCCCGTGGCTGAAACGAAAAGGCCGTGTCACTGACACGGCCAAGGTGTTGCCGATTATAGT
>JAITWU010000024.1 GCA_031285115.1 Azonexus sp.
GTGGTTCAGTTCGTTCTCCTTCAGGCGTAGCGAGTCGATGGTTTTTAAGGCATGGATGACTGTGGTGTGGTCGCGGCCGCCAAAAGCATCGCCGATTTCCGGAAAGCTGTGCGAGGTGACTTCGCGGCACAGCCACATGGCCAGTTGCCGGGGCCGGGCGATGGCGCGGGTGCGTTTTTTTGAGAACAGGTCGGCGACCTTGATCTTGTAATAGTCGGCGACGGTTTTCTGGATATTGTCGATGCCGACGTTGCGGACGGCGCTGATGGTGTCCTTGAGCGCTTCTTTGGCAAGGTCGAGGGCGATGGCGCGACCGTGGAAAGAAGAGTAAGCCAGTACTTTTTTGAGCGCCCCTTCCAGTTCGCGAACATTGGAACGCAGGTGTTTGGCAATGAAAAAGGCAACTTCGTCGTCGAGCCAGACGCCTTCAGCTTCAGCCTTTTTTTGCAGAATGGCGACGCGCATTTCCAGTTCCGGCGGTTCGATCTGCACTGTCAGGCCCCAGTCGAAGCGGGTCACCAGCCGGTCATCGAGACCGTTGATGTCCTTCGGGTAGGTGTCGCAGGTGATGATGATCTGTTTGCGGGCTTCGATCAGCGCATTGAAAAGAAAGAAAAATTCTTCCTGCGAGCGGTTTTTGCCATTGAAAAACTGCACATCATCGAGCAGGAGCACATCGAGCGAGCGGTAAGCACGCTTGAAGCTATCGAAAGATTTTTGCTGGTAAGCGCGCACGACATCGGAGTAGTAATCCTCGGCATGAACGTAACGCACTACTTTGTCCGGGTTCTCGCCGATGATGGCGTTGCCGATGGCGTGGATCAGGTGGGTCTTGCCAAGGCCCGCGCCGCCGTAGATGAACAGCGGGTTGTAAGCGCCGCCAGGGCTGTTGGCGACCTGAATGGCCGCTGCCCGGGCGAGATCATTGGCCTTGCCGACGACCAGGCTATCGAAAGTAAAGTTGGGAAAGAGGCGTGACTTCTCATGCCCGTTATGGCGTCCGGGCTTTTTTTCTTCCTTTTTCGCTGGTTTGGCTGTTCTGGTAGCGGCTTTGACTGGCGCTGCCGCTTCGCTGCCGGTTTCGCCGGAAGCCGGTGAATCAGGGCGGCCATTGTCGGTTACCAGAGCGATGCAGACTGGAGCTGCGAAAAAATTGCGCGAAAGATCCTCGATGCGCGTCAGGTAGCGATCACGCACCCACTTGAGGATGAAACTGTTGGGCGCAATCAGGCGCAATCCATCCTCCGTCGCGCGGCTTTCGCCATCGAGGCGAAGCGGCTTGATCCAGGTGTTGAACTGCTGCGCAGGTAGTTCCTGTTCAAAACGCTGCAAACAGGATTCCCAGAAACCGGTCATTGACAACGACACTCCTTCCCACCGGCAGAACCATAGCTGGCAGGCTTTTATTATTTGATTTGATGATTTTTCGGGGATTCGCCAACCCCGTCCAGAAGCTGGCGAAGGGGGTCATTTTACCCTTCGCCAGCCAAGTTACCCACAGCCGTTGAAAATAATTGACCTTGACAGGAGGGCGGTAAACACGGTGTAATCGCGCGTTTTTTCAAGCACATCAAGGGATTACCGACATGAAACGCACCTATCAACCGTCAGTCGTGCGCCGCAAGCGCACCCACGGCTTCCTGGTCCGGATGCGCACCAAGGGTGGCCGGGCTGTCATAGCCGCCCGCCGCGCCAAGGGCCGCAAGCGTCTGGGCGTTTGACCCGGGTTCGGCGAGGTGGATCAAACCTTCGCCAGACGCTATCGCCTGACCAAAACGGATGAGTTTTCATCCGTTTTTGGTTTTCGCAAGGCCATTCGCGGCCAGTTGCTGATGTTGCATTACCAACCCCGTCCGCCTGCCGAAACCACTGCCCGCCTTGGTCTGGTGGTCGGCAAAAAGTTTCTCAAACGGGCGGTTGATCGCAATCGTTGCAAGCGGCTGTTGCGCGAGCAGTTTCGCCAGGAGCGCGGCAACTTGCCAGCCTGTGATCTGGTGGCGCGCCTGGCGGTAAAACCGGGCAAGCTCGACGCCGCTGTTCTGGTCGGCGATTTTCTCGCTTTGCTGGGCAAGTTGCGACGTTTCCCGAAGCCGGGAGAAAGCGGCGCATGAAATACCTGTTGATCGGCCTGATCCGCTTTTACCGCTATGCGATCAGTCCGCTTCTTGGGCGTAGTTGCCGTTATGTGCCGAGCTGCTCGGAGTACACGATGGAAGCAGTAGAAAAGTACGGCGCCGTCAAAGGCGGCTGGCTTGGCGCAAAACGCATTGGCCGCTGCCATCCCTGGCGTCCGGGCGGGTATGATCCTGTACCCTGATTTGTTAACTGTTTGATTGCATGGGCTATTCATGGACTCTCGTCGCCTCATTCTGGTGATTATCTTCACCCTTTCGAGCTTCCTGTTGTGGGAAAACTGGCAAAAATACAAGCAGCCGAAACCGCCTGTCGAAGCAGCAACGGCTGCCGCGCAAGCGGGGGGCGATGCGCCGCGTCCGAGCGTCGACCTGCAACAAGCCGGTAATGTCGGTTCACTCGCCCCCGTCGCCAACGCCCTCAATCCGGCGGCGGTTGTCGGCGAAACCTTCACCATCACCACCGATTTGCTGCAAGCCACCATTGCCGCCCAGGGCGGCGACATCGTTCGCCTCGAACTGTTCAAGTACAAGGAAAAAGATAATCAGGACAAGAATTT
>JAITWU010000027.1 GCA_031285115.1 Azonexus sp.
CGCCGCCCGGCGAGTTCAATCACCTGCCCTTCGCCCGCTGCGATGATGCGCTCCGGCGGAACCGGGACAATGTCGCCATAAACCCGCGCCACATAATCGGCGCCATAAACGGCGGTCACACCCGCCACCAGCTTGGATGGTTCGGCCATATGCCGCGCCCCGCGCGGATGCACCACCAGCCGGGCATTGGGGAAAGCCGCCATCATGCCGCCCGCGCCGCCAGCGTGGTCGAGATGGATATGGGTGAGCATCACATAATCGACCGCCGCCGCCGACAAACCAACGCGCTGCATAGCCGCCAGCGCATTGGGCATCGTATCGCGGCTGCCGCTGTCGATAAATGCCACCCGCCCCTTTTCAACCACCATATGAATCGCCGCCAGCAGGGGCCGCACGTAGCCCGCGTCGAAAGCGACGATGCCGTTGCCGTAATCGCGCCAGTCAGTCATTTTTGCCCTCCCTCACATACTCCGCCGATACTGCCCGCCCACCTCATAAAGCGCCCCGCTGATCTGGCCGAGTGAGCAATATTTCACCGCATCGACCAGCACCGCGAAGACGTTGCCGTTGTCGATCACCGTTTGTTTGAGCTTTTCCAGCATGGCCGGGGCTGCTGCTGCGTGGCGGGTGTGGAAGTCGCGCAGGCGCTGGATTTGTGATTGTTTTTCTTCTTCGGTCGAGCGGGCGAGTTCGATTTCCTGTTGCGCCATGCCTTTGGGGTTGAGGAAGGTGTTGACGCCGATGATCGGGTAGGAGCCGTCGTGTTTTTTGTGCTCGTAGTACATCGACTCTTCCTGAATCTTGCTGCGCTGGTAGCCGGTTTCCATTGCGCCCAGAACACCGCCACGGGCGGCGATGGCTTCAAATTCCTGCAACACGGCTTCTTCGACGAGATCGGTCAGTTCGTCGATGACAAACGCGCCCTGATTGGGGTTTTCGTTTTTGGCGACGCCCCATTCGCGGTTGATGATGAGCTGAATCGCCATCGCCCGGCGCACGCTTTCTTCGGTTGGCGTGGTGATGGCTTCGTCGTAGGCGTTGGTGTGCAGCGAATTGCAGTTGTCGTAAATGGCGATCAGGGCTTGCAGGGTGGTGCGGATGTCGTTGAAATCCATTTCCTGGGCGTGCAGTGAGCGGCCCGAGGTTTGAATGTGGTATTTGAGTTTCTGGCTGCGTTCGTTCGCCCCGTATTTGTTTTTCATCGCCACTGCCCAAATGCGGCGAGCGACGCGGCCAATGACGGAATATTCCGGGTCCATGCCATTGGAGAAAAAGAAGGATAAATTGGGCGCAAAATCGTCGATGTGCATTCCGCGCGCCAAATAGGATTCGACGTAGGTAAAGCCATTGGCGAGCGTAAAGGCCAGTTGCGAGATGGGATTGGCGCCAGCTTCGGCAATGTGGTAGCCGGAAATGGAAACGGAATAGAAATTTTGCACCTGATTGTGCACAAAAAATTCCTGAATATCGCCCATCATTTTGAGGGCGAATTCGGTTGAGAAAATACAGGTATTTTGGCCCTGGTCTTCTTTGAGAATATCGGCCTGCACGGTGCCGCGCACGGTTTTCAAGACCCATTCGCGGATTTTTTCGCTTTCGTCTTCGGTCGGCTGGCGGCCATTGTCGGCCTTGAATTTTTCGATCTGCTGGTCAATGGCGGTATTGAAATAGCAGGCGAGAATGATCGGGGCCGGGCCGTTGATGGTCATTGACACCGACGTGGTCGGGCAGACGAGATCAAAGCCGCCGTAGAGCACTTTCATGTCGTCGAGCGTGGCGATCGAGACGCCGGAATTGCCGATTTTGCCGTAAATATCCGGGCGCTCGTCAGGGTCGCAGCCGTAGAGGGTGACGGAATCAAAGGCGGTCGATAAACGATGCGCTGGCATCCCTTCCGAGACTTTTTTGAAGCGGCGGTTGGTGCGGAAAGCGTCGCCCTCACCGGCGAACATCCGCGTCGGGTCTTCGCCTTCGCGTTTGAAGGCGAAAACGCCCGCCGTAAAGGGGAAGGAGCCGGGGACATTTTCTTTCATCAAAAAACGCAGAATTTCGCCGTCATCGGTGTATTTGGGCAAAATGACCTTGCGGATTTTGGTGCCGGAAAGGGATTGCTGCGTTAATTGGGTGCGGATTTCTTTATCGCGGATTTTGACCACATATTCGTCACCGGCATAAGCTTCGACGGTTTGCGGCCACATATCGAGCAGCTTTTTGGCTTTGGGGTCTTGCTGGTTATCTTTGAATAACTGCAATTCGCCAAAATCGGCGACGGGTTTATCGCAACTGCTGAAAATAGTTTTGGCGATACTGAGCGACTGGCGTTCGCGGGCAATGGTCACCTGAATTTCTGTATGGGCGTGGTAACCGCGCACGGTTTCGGCAATTTCGGCGAGATAACGCACCCGCGCCGCCGGGACGATGGCGCGTTGGGCCGATGAATGTTTGACCTTGACCGTGGCGAGCAAACCCTGCGGCAATTTGAGGCCGAGTTCGGCAAGCGAGGGTTTGAGCGCCTGATACAAGGCGGTGACGCCATCGTCGTTGAAACGCGCGGCCTGGGTGCCGAAAACCGGCATGTCATCGACCGGCGTGGTAAATAGCTCGCGGTTGCGCTGCACCTGTTTGCGCACATCGCGCAGCGCGTCTTCAGCGCCTTTGCGGTCGAATTTGTTGATGGCGACGAAATCGGCAAAATCGAGCATGTCGATTTTTTCCAGTTGCGACGCCGCGCCGAATTCCGGCGTCATCACATACAGCGAGCGGTCGACAAAAGGCACGATGGCGGCGTTGCCCTGGCCGATGCCGGAGGTTTCGACAATGACCAGATCAAAACCGGCGAGCTTGCAGGCGGCGATGACTTCCGGCAGGGCCACGGAAATTTCGCTGCCGGTGTTGCGCGTCGCCAGCGAGCGCATGAAGATGTTGGGATGCTCGATGGCGTTCATGCGGATGCGGTCGCCCAAAAGCGCCCCGCCGGTGCGCTTGCGCGAGGGGTCGATGGAGACGATGCCGATTTTCACCGTATCGTTCTGATCGAGACGGAAGCGCCGCACCAGTTCATCGGTCAGTGAGGACTTACCCGCGCCACCCGTGCCGGTAATGCCGAGCACCGGCACCTTGACGGCAGCGGCGGCCTTGATCAGCGGCTCCTTCAACTGCGGCGCGGAACCGTTTTCCAGAAGCGTGATGAGCCGCGCCAGAAGCCGCCGGTTGCCCGCTTTCAACCCGGCCAGCGCCTGTTCGACGGTCGGCGCGCCTTGATCGGCGACATCGTAATCGGAACGCTCGACCACCTCGTTGATCATGCCTTGCAGGCCCATATGCACGCCATCTTCCGGCGCGTAAATGCGGCTCACGCCATAGGCTTGCAATTCCTTGATCTCGGACGGCACGATGACGCCGCCGCCGCCGCCGAAAACCTTGATGTGCTCGCCGCCGTTGGCTTTGAGCAGATCGATCATGTATTTGAAAAACTCGACATGGCCGCCCTGATAACTGGTGATGGCAATGCCTTGCGCGTCCTCCTGCAAGGCCGCATTGACAATTTCCTGCACCGAGCGGTTATGGCCGAGGTGAATCACCTCCGCGCCCGTCGCCTGCAAAATCCGCCGCATGATATTGATCGAGGCGTCATGACCGTCGAACAGGGAGGCCGCGGTGACGAAACGCACCTTGTTCTTCGGCTTGTAGGGAGCAAGTTTGCTGGCAATGGACAAATCGGTCATGGCGGGCTACCTCGGTAGAAAAGTTGGAAGCGATGCACTGGTTTTAGCCCCTCCCCCTTGACGGGGGAGGGGTTGGGGAGAGGGTGAAGCGCCTCACAGCGTTGCTCCCTCTCCCCGGCCCCGCTCCCGCAAGAGGAGAGGGGTGTGCCTTGTAACGGAACCGTATCGGGATAAAGAACGGCCATCCTAAGCCGCTTTTGACCGCCCGCCATTGCTGCGTCTGACGCCAATCGTGCAAATCCCGCCAAGCTGCTAAAATGCCATCATTGCCCTTTGCCAGCCGCCACCGATGCCACCCGAAAACACCAAGCCGCCCCCCATCCGTTCTCAAGCTACTGTTTCTATGGGATTTGTCACCGGTATGCTCGCCGGGCTGCGCCGTCAGCAACGCGAACCCAAGGCGCTGCTGGCTGAACTCGGCATTGATACTGCATACCCCGCCAGACGGATTCCCATTCGGGATTACGCTACGCTCTATAACCGCCTCAACCAGCAATTCGACGACGAAGCCTTCGGCCTCTTCGCCCGACCGATGCGCGTCGGCAGCTTCGAGTTTCTCTGCCGCAGTTGCCTTTCCGCCTCGACGCTGGCCGATGCACTGGCCCGCGCCAGCCGCTTCCTGCGCGTCACCTTGCCCGATCTTGCCGTCAGCGTGCGCCGCTCGCGCGGTCAGGCCGAACTCATCATCACCGAAACCCGCAAACTGGCCGACCACGGCGACGACGCTGGCCGCGTCTTCGCCTTTGAATGGCTGCTGCGCCTGCTGCATGGTCTTTCCTGCTGGCTGGTCGGGCGCGGCATCAACCTGGATAGCGTGATTTTCCCCTACCAAAAACCCGACCATTTTGCCGATTACGCGCTCATTTTCACCGCCGATTCGCGCTTCGCGCCGACCGTCCCCGGCGGCAACGGCACGCTGGTCGCCGCCTTCAACGCCAATCTGCTCGATTTGCCGGTACGGCGCGACGAAGCCGCGCTCACCCGTTTTCTCGACGGCGCGCCGGGCAAAATCACGCTTCTCTACCGCCGCGACCGCGAAATGGTCACTCGCATCCGCGACCTCCTGCGCGAGGCGCTGCCAGCAACGCTCAGTCTCGACCAGATTGCCGAACGCCTCTACCAATCCCCGCGCACCCTCCACCGGCGGCTGGCTGAAGAAGGCTCCAGTTTTCGCGCCATCAAAGACGCCCTGCGCCGCGATCTGGCGCTTGCCCGCCTGAGCAAAACCGCCCTCCCCATCGCCCAGATCGCCGCTGACCTCGGCTATGCCGACGCCTCGGCTTTCTACCGGGCCTTTGTCGAGTGGACCGGCATGGCCCCGGCGCGCTATCGGCGGCAGTGGGAGGCCGGGAGTGGCGAGGCGGAATGAATGCCGCGCCGTGCCGATTGCATATTCGGATAGCCGATGCCAAAGAAATTTGACAAGATTCGCGCATGGCTACGACTCAAACCCGCCCGGATGACGCGCTGATCGTCGGCAGCGGCATCAACTCCCTGGTCGCTGCGGCCCTGCTGGCCCGCGCCGGGCGCAAGGTGCGCGTGCTGGAGCGGGCCAATGTTCTCGGCGGCTGCATCCGCACCGATGAATTGACGCTGCCGGGGCTGCGTCACGACACGCTATCCACCGCCCATCCCCTGTTTCTCGTCGGGCCAGCTTATGCGGCACTCGGCAAGGCGCTGCACGAGGCGGGCCTCGAATACTGCAACACCGATTCGCCGACCGGCGTGCTGCTGCCCGATGGTCGGCATCTGGTGTTGTCGACATCGCGCGATGCCAATCGCCGCCGCTTCGATGAATGCCATGCTGGTGACGGCGCTGCTTACGAGGCGGCGCTCGGCGACATCGCGCAGCAGGCGCCGCTGATTTTTTCGCTGCTCGGCAATGAGTTGTGGCGCTTCGGCATGGCTAAAACACTTGCCGCGATGGCTTGGCGGCAAGGGGCGCGTAATCTGTCGGGCGTGTTCGGCTCGGCATTGACGCCAGCGCGGCCCTGGCTTGGGCAGACTTTCGGCTCCGACCTGCCTGCCGCCCTGCTCGCCCCCTGGGTGCTGCATTGCGGGCTGGGGCCGGATGCACCGCTGTCGGCGCTGCTCGCCAAGGTCGTCGCCTTTACGCTCGAAGCAGTCGGTATGCCGCTGGTGCGCGGCGGCAACGCCAACACGGCGCGGGCTTTCGAGCGCCTGATCGGCGCGGCTGGCGGCGAACTGGAAACCGGCGCTGATGTCGACCGGGTGCTGGTCGAAAATGGCCGCGCCGTCGGCGTCCGCCTGACCGATGGCCGCGAGATGCGGGCTGGCGAAATCATCTGCAACGTCACGCCAACCCAGCTTTATCAGCGCCTGCTCGATCCCGCCCAGGTGCCGCCTGAACTCGCCGCTCAGGCGCGTCAGTGGCGCTATGGCAAGGGCAATATGCAGATTCATCTCG
>JAITWU010000055.1 GCA_031285115.1 Azonexus sp.
GGGACCATGCGCAGCATGGTGGAGGGGTAGGCGAGCGCGAAGTCATGGTTGGCTTATTTACGGGCAAGTTCTCAGCACTGCGTTGAAATGACAGGGAATTTGATGCTCTGGCCCTGGCGGCGAATCCCCTCGTCGGCCATGACAAAACGACATGTTTGCCATCAATTGCCCGTTGCTCACTTTTGCTGTCGTCATAAATAAATATTAAAAATCAATATGCTATGCGGTTATTTCTGACTTGGCTCCAATTTTGCTAAGAGGCAAAGCGTGGCAAGACGAAAGCTTGTTCTTTCTGATTCTTTCTGCTTGCTGCGCCGACGAGAGGAGAACACATTGTCGATGAAAAAACAGCAGACTGTGCCGCGCCATCGCGCCGGACGGGCGTGGTTGCGGGCTTGCCTGGGTGTATGCGCCCTGGCGGGGGGCGCTGCGCTGGCGATGGAGACGGTGAATTCGCCGCCCGACGTTGCCGCGCCCTACATTGCCGGTGTTGCGCCGGATCACCGGCGCGCCGACGTGCCGGTCATTACGGCGGCGCCGCCGCTGGATGAAAAACGCGCATTTCACGGCATCAGCCAGCCCTACCCGGCATCGCTTGGCGTCTTCAAGGATCAGGGCGCGTGGTACACCCCGTTCATCCGGCCCGGCATGGCATCGCCCTACGATCTGCGAGGTTTTCATTGATGAAGCCGTATTGCTGCGGCGCGCGCCGACTGGCGAGTTTCTGCGATCAGCGGAAAACGCCGCGCGTCCCGGCTGCCCCGCATCGCACCTGGAAAATGCCGCATGACCGGGCGCTTCCGGGTGATGCACAACCCACTACTCATGAGGAAGGAAACAAACGATGAAAGCAACCAAAACTGTTATCGCCGGTTTGATGGCCATGTGCCTGGCTGGCGCCGCGGCTGCCGCTGACCAGAAGGGCATGTCGGGCATGTCCGGCATGGAAGGTCAGAAAGGCATGTCCGGCATGTCGGGTATGGAAGGCCAGAAGGGTATGTCGGGCATGTCCGGCATGGAGGGCCAGAAAGGCATGTCGGGTATGTCCGGCATGGAAGGTCAGAAGGGCATGTCCGGCATGTCGGGCATGGAAGGTCAGAAAGGCATGTCGGGTATGTCTGGCATGGAAGGCCAAAAAGGTATGTCCGGTCAGAAGGGTATGTCGGGCATGAGCGGCCAGAAGGGCATGTCGGGCCAGAAGGGCATGTCAGGCATGTCCGGACAGAAAGGCATGTCGGGCATGAGCGGCATGGAAGGCCAGAAGGGTATGTCCGGCATGTCGGGCATGGAAGGCCAGAAAGGCATGTCGGGAATGTCCGGTATGGAAGGTCAGAAAGGCATGTCCGGTATGTCTGGCATGGAAGGCCAGAAGGGCATGTCCGGTATGAGCGGCGACAAGAAGTAAGTCGCGTCGACAAAGGGGGATTCGTCCCCCTTTTTTTCAATTCTCGATAAATGGAATTGCCATGCCGCTTCACAAAAAAGTGATTCTGCTGCTCGGCATCGTCTGCGCGGTTGCCCTGGGCGCTATCCTCAGCCGGGTGAGCGTCGGGGATGGCGTGCTGTCCTCTGCCTCAGCGCGCGCCAAAAACGTGGATTACCAGCGCGCCGTCTGGGACCCCCTGCATTTCAAACCGGCCATCGACAACGCCCGCGATGAACAATGCCTCGCCTGTCACCAGGAAGTGCTGGAAAACTCCGTGCGCCAGACATCAACCGCTGGCGTCGAGGCGGCCAGGTCGCTGGCCTGGTATCAGACGCTCGACACCTATCAGGGCGAGCAGGGCACGTTCCACTGGCGGCATCTGAAATCGCCCTATGCGACGCAGGTGATGCAGATGAAGTGCAACACCTGCCATCAGGGCGGCAATCCGCGCGACTACGCGGTCAATCCGCCGGATGCGAACAATACCGCGCATGTCTTGCGCAAGAACACCAATCCCGAAACCTGCCTGATGTGCCACGGCGCTTACCCGGCTGAGGTGATGGGGCTGCCGCCGTGGCCCGAGGTTCGGGATTCGCTGCAAAACAACTGCCTTTCCTGCCATGTGGCGATCCGCACGGCGCGGCATCAGGTGAATTTTCTGAAACCCGAGGCCATCGAGCAACTGGCTGCGGAAAAAGGCGGCGATGTCTGCTACGGCTGCCACGGCGGGCGGCAGTGGTATCGCATCAGTTATCCCTATCCGCGCCATACGTGGGAAGGCATGGCGGCGGAAATTCCCGACTGGGCGAAAAATCGCCCGACACAATCGGAAGCCCGCTTTTTGAGCGGCATGGCGAGTCGTACCACTACTAATAGCACCACTCACCCCACCAGCGGGAGCAAACCGTGACCCCGAACATTCATCCTTTGATCGACGAAAACGGCATCATCGACTGGCTGAAACGCGCCCCGGAACAGGCGGCGCTGATGAGCCGCCGCCATTTTCTCAAGGCGGCGATGGCTGCCTCAGCCCTCGGCGCGACCGGCCTGATGTCGCTGCCGCGTCTGGCCCGCGCCTTTGCCTACGAGCCGTATCCGCGCGACGACGATTTGCAGACCGTGGTCACCTCCTGCGCCCACAATTGCGGCTCGCGCCACATGCTGGTGGCGCATAAAAAGGGCGATGTCATCGTCCGGCTCTCGACCGACAACGGCGCTTATCAGGCGGGCGGCCACTTCGGCCTCGACACCGAGGCGCTGCCGCAGTTGCGGGCCTGTCTGCGCGGGCGTTCCTACCGCTCGCGGCTGTATTCGCAGGAACGCCTCCTCTACCCGATGATCCGCGTCGGCCAGCGCGGCGAAGGCAAGTTCAAGCGCGCCTCGTGGAATGAGGCGCTCGATCTGGTGGCGGGCAAGATGCTCGATCTCAAACAGAAATACGGCCCCACCGCCATTCTCGATCAGGCTTACGCTGGCGCGTCTTACGGCGTCCTGCATAAATCCGACCAGATCGAAGGGTTGCTCGCGCGTTTTCTCGGCCTTTTCGGCTGCCGCACCAATTCCTGGTCGGTGCCGTCTTATCAGGGCACTACCTTCAGTTCGCGCATGACCTTCGGCACCATCGAGGATGGCAATGAAGACGACGCCTTTGCCCACTCGAAGCTGATCATCATGTGGGGCTGGAACCCGGCCTATACCTTCCACGGCGGCAACACCTTTTACTACATGCGGCTCGCCAAGCAGCGCGGCTGCAAATTTGTTCTGGTCGACCCGCAATACACCGATTCCGCCGCCGCTTACGACGCCTGGTGGATTCCCATCCGGCCCAATACCGATGCGGCGATGCTGGCCGGGATGGCGCATTACATTTTTGCCAACAATCTGCACGACCAGACATTCATCGACCGTTTCTGTCAGGGCATGGACTCCGGCACCCTGCCGGAATGGGCGCAGGATAAGGAGAATTTCCGCGACTATATTTTCGGCAAATACGACGGCACGCCGAAAACCCCGGAATGGGCGGCGGCAATTTGCGGCGTCAAGGCCGAAGACATCAAAAAGCTCGCCGATCTCTACGCCCGCACCAAACCGGCGGCCTTGAAAGCCTCGTGGTCGCCGGGGCGCAATGCCTACGGCGAGCAGTACAACCGCATGGCCGCCGCCGTGCAGGCGATGACCGGCAATATCGGCATTCTCGGCGGCTGTTCGGAAGGCGTCGGCAAGGCGTTTCATACCGAATCGGTCGCTTACCCCTACGACGACGATGCCAATCTCTGGTGGGGGTCGATCAAATCCGACCGCTGGGCGCATTGCGTCCTGAATTACCCCAACTTGAAGCGCGAAGAAATCGGCCTGTGGCCGCGTGATGACGAACTCGACGGCCAGATTCCGAATATCCGCGCCATCTGGTGGCACGGCTCCGACTGGTTCAATCAGCTCACCAATATCAATAAAGAAATCGCCGCCGTCAAAAAGCTCGATTTCATCGTCTGCAACGATTCGACCATCACCCCCTCCGGCATCTGGGCCGACGTGCTGTTCCCGATCGCCACGCATTTCGAGCGGCACGATGTCGCCCTGCCCTGGTACAAGGGGCATTACTACATCCACCGGCCCAAGGTCATCCAGCCGCTCGGCGAATCAAAAACCGATTTTCAGGTCTTCACCGAACTGGCTTTCCGCCTGGGCTTTGGCGAAAAATACAACCCCAAGGCGACGCGCGACTATTTCGACAACGACGACGCAGTCGACGAACAATATCTGCGCGAATGGTGGGAAAACCGCGTCATGGCCAATCAGGGCGTCACGATGGGCTGGGAGGAATTCAAAAAACGCGGCGTCTACAAGTTTGAACTGCCCGAGCCAAAAGTCGCCTTCCGCGCCCAGATCCAGCATGGCGAGCCGTTCGAGACGCCCTCGGGCAAGATCGAAATCCTGTCGACCACGCTGGCGCAAACCACGGACTGGACCAAAACCCAGTACGGCTACGAAATTCCCTACATCCCCAAGTGGATCGAACCGTGGGAATCGCTCAATCACCCCAAGGCCAAGGATTACCCTTTCCACCTCATCAGCCCGCATCCGCGCTGGCGCACTCACAGCATTTTCCACAACATCCCCTGGCTGCGCGAAACCTACAGTCAGGAAGTGACCATCAACGCCAGCGACGCCGCCCGGCTCGGCATCATCATGGGCGACACGGTCGAACTGTGGAACGACCGGGGCCGCGTCGTCGTCCCGGCCTACGTGACCGAACGCTGTATGCCGGGCGTGCTGGTGCTGCACGAAGGCGCGTGGATGGATTTGGACGACAAACAGGTCGACCGCAGCGGCAACCCGGATTTTCTGACCAAGGATGATCCCAGTCCCGCCGGAGCCTTCGCCTACAACACCGTGCTCTGCAACATCAAGAAAACCGATCTGGCCCACCGCCCCGGCTGGGACCAGCTTGCCACCGCGCGCAGCCACATCTTCCGCCGTGGCGACCACTAAGGGGAGACGACCATGAACGACCAGACCCCCGCCAAAGACATCGAACGCATCAAGGAAGCCGTCAAAGCGCGCAAAAAGGAAGTCTACGTCCCGGTCAAGCCGGAAAAACAGCTTGGCTTCGTGCACCACAACGTCGACTGCATCGGCTGCCGCGCCTGCGAAATCGCCTGCAAGGACAAAAACGGCCTGGCCGCCGGGCCGCGTCTGCGCCGCGTCATGTACATCGAAGGCGGCGCTTATCCCGAGGTATTCGCCTACAAGGTCAACGTCTCGTGCAACCACTGCGCCGAACCCGCCTGTCTGCCCACCTGCCCGACCGGCGCCATCTGGAAGCGCGTCCAGGACGGCATCGTCGACATCGACAGCACCCTGTGCATCGGCTGCCGCCGCTGCCAGGCCGCCTGTCCCTACGGCGCGCCGCAGTATGACCCGGCGGAAAATGTCGTCAAAAAATGCAATATGTGCGTCGACGAAATCGAATCCGGGCGCACCCCGTATTGCGTCCAGGCGTGCATGATGCGCGTCCTCGACATCGGCCCGATCGACCAGTTGCGCGCCGGAAAACACCCGACCAAGGCCGTCGGCCCGAATGACAAAGTGGTGCGGCAGGTCAAAAACTTCACCAACCCGGAACTGACCAATCCCTCCATCGTCTTCGTCCCGCACAGCCGGGGCCGGATCGAGTGAACCGGATGTCAGCCGACCTCGCCCTTGCAAGCGCCGCCGAAAGCGCCACCGCCAGCGCCCAGTGGCAAACGCTGGTGGCCGAGGATTTATCGCTCCTCGCCCGTCTGCACGGCCTCGAACTCGATGCCGCAACGCTGGCGGCGTTGCGGGCGGCGCAATTTCCCGATTGCCTCGCCCTGCCGCCCGTCAGCGGCGAAGGCAAAGAAGCGCGGCAACTGGCGGCAGAGGCCGTCGCCAGCTCTGACCCGGCCTTCGCCCTGCCGCTCGACGACCTTGCCGCCGACTACGCCGCCATCTACCTCACGGGCCGCTACCACGCTTCGCCCAATGAATCCGCCTGGCTCGACGAAGACGGGCTGGAACGTCAGGAAGCGATGTTCGCGGTGCGCGAGTGGTATCGCCGCCACGACCTCGGCGCGGGCGACTGGCGGCGGCGTCAGGACGACAACCTGAGTCTGCAACTGCAATTCATCGCCCATCTTTGCCGCGCCGCCGAGAACAAAACCGACTGGCGCGCCGTCGCCGATTTTCTCGACAAGCACCCGCTGCGCTGGCTGCGCCGCTTCGCCGAGCGCGTCGCCGGTCGCGCCATGACCCCTTTTTACGCCGCGCTCGGGATGCTCACCGCCGACTACCTGAGCGCCCTGCGCGCCGCCCTGATCCGCCTCGCCGACGCCCCCCTGCCGCCGCCGGAGGACGAAAACGCCCGGCCCGCAAAAGCATCGCCGTGTGCAACCGGCTGCGATGAAGCCGCCCCTTTCGTGCCGGGCGTTGGCCCCACCTGGTAGATAGCGGGATTTATCCGGGCCATTGCTCATCGCTGGCAAGCCGGTTATGGTGGCCCAAGCCTTCACTTTCCCTCATGTCATGACCGCCATCGCCAACTCCGGCGCTCCGCCTTTCGCTACCGCCCCCCCGCGCCGGGCGCGGTATCTGCGGGCGTGGTGGGCGGCCGGCCTGCGGCGCAAGATCATGCTGGCCATGCTGGCGGCGGCGGCGTTGGCTTCCCTGTTGTTGCTGCTGGCTTTCTTTGCCGTCTATCGCAGCCAGTTGGCGCAGGAGCGCAGCGTCGCCTCGATGCAGGTCAATCGCCTCCTCGAAGCGGCGCTGAAAAACGCCATGTTGAAGCGCGATGTGCCCGGTTTGCAGGAAATCGTCAGCAGCCTTGGCGAGCAGCAGGGGATTCTCGCGGTGCGCATTCTCAACCCGGCGGGCGTCATCCGCTTTGCTTCCGACCCCCGCCTGAGCGGCTGCCCCAAGAGCGCCTCGCCTCTTGCCGCCAGTGACGCCTCTCCCCCGGCCCCTCTCCCGCGAGGGAAGACGGGAGCGCCAGCGAGCGCCGCCGCTTGCGACAAACGGCTGGCCGACGAGCGGATGGCATTGCCGGGCGATCTGCCAGCCGCTGGCATTGCCCATTTCACGGGCGGCGACGATGGCCGGGAAGTGCTCCGCGCCATCAAGCCGGTGTTCAACGAAAAACCCTGCGCCGTCTGCCACGGCTCGCTGGAGCAGCATCCGCTGAACGGCGTGCTGGTGGTCGATTACGATGCCCGAACCCTGCGCGTGCAGGCGCGCGACAGCGCCTTCGGACTGACCGCCGGGGCGGCGCTGGTGATGTTGCTGTCGTGCATTGTCGGCTATTGGGCGCTGCGCCGTTATGTGATTGCGCCGGTCGATACCCTGGCTGCCGCCGCCCGGCGCTTGAGCGAGGGCGATCACGACGCCCGCGTGCCGGTCAGGGATGATGACGAACTGGCCCAGCTTGGCCGGACCTTCAACGACATGGCGAGCAATCTCGCCGCCAGCGTCAGCCAATTGCAGGCGCAGCAGGATTACCTGCGCCGCCTGCTCGACAGCCTGCCCGACGCGGTGCGCGTGATCAGCCCGGGGTATCGCGTGCTGGCCGTCAACGAGGCGTACTGCAAATTGCTCGGTTTGAGCCGCGACGCCGCCCTCGATCAGGCGTGTTACCGCAGCAATCACGCCCGTGATGAACCCTGCCCGCCCACTCTGGTGACCTGCCCCTTGCACGTCCTCAGCGACGCCCAGCCGGTGCTCAAGTACGAACAGCGCCTGCAACGCGCCGATGGCGGCGAGGTCGCGGTTGAAACCGTCGCCGCGCGCATCCTGCTGGCCGGGCCGCAGGGCGAACAGGCTTGCGTCGTCGAGTCCCTGCGCGATTTGTCGACGCTCGCCCGCTATTCGCAGGAACAGCGCCTCTCGGAAATCGGCATGTTGGCCGCTGGCATCGCCCACGAAATCCATAATCCGCTCGGCTCCGTCCGGCTCGCTGTGCAGAGCCTGACGCGCAGCGCCGACAGCGCGGTGTTGACCAAGGATGACGTGCAGGAGGGCCTCGCTCTGGTCGATGGCGAAATCGACCGCTGCATCGAAGTCACCCGCCGCCTCTTGCTGCTCTGCCGCCATCCGGACGAAGCCCTGCAATGCGTCGATGTGAACCACGCCATGCACGACGCCGTCATGCTGCTCGGCTACGAGGCGCTCGCGGGCGGCATCGAGCAGATCGAGGACTACGCGGCGGAATCGCCGCTGGTGTGCGCCGATCCCGGCGAGTTGCGGATGATGATTTTCAACATGGTGCAGAACGCCCACCACGCCATGCCGCACGGCGGCGAGGTTCGCCTGCGCAGCCGCATCGAGGGCGAGATGGCGCTGATCGAAATTGCCGATAACGGCGTCGGCATCGCGCCGGAAAACCTCCTCCGCGTTTTTCAACCCTTCTACAGCCAGCGCGCCGACGGCGAGCCGGGAACCGGCCTGGGGCTGTCGATCGTGCGCTCGACCGTCACCCGCTATGGCGGTCAGATCGAAGTCGATAGCGCGCCGGGGCGCGGCGCCTGTTTTCGCATCCGCCTGCCGAGAGTTGATCCGGGGAGCGCGACGTGAAAAAAACCGTCTTGGTCATCGACGACGACCGCGTCTTCAACGCCCTGCTCGTCAAAAACTTTCAACGCATGGGGCTGGAGCCAGTCAGCGCCGCGTCCTGGCGCGAGGCGGAAAAACTCCTGACCCAGCACGAGCCGGATCTCATCCTGCTCGATTTCCGTCTGCCCGACGCCGACTGCGAACGCCTCCTGCCGCTGCTCGCGGCGCAATATCCGGTCATCGTGCTGACCGGCTTTGGCACCATCCGCAACGCCGTCAGCATGATTCAACTGGGCGCCAGCGAATACCTGACCAAGCCGGTCGATCTCGCCGAACTGGAACTGACCGTCAGCCGCGTGCTGGAAACTGCGGCGCTGCGGCAAACGCTGGAGCACTACCGCAAGCGCGTCAATCAGGATCAGAGCGCGCTGGTCGGCGACAGCAAAGAGATGCGCGACGTGCACAGCCTCATCGACGCCGTCGCCCCGACCGACGTGACCGTGCTCATCCAGGGCGAAAGCGGCACCGGCAAAGAAATGGCGGCGCGCGCCGTGCACGAACGCAGCCCGCGCGGCGACCGGGCGCTCGTCATCGTCGATAGTTGCGGCTTGCAGGAACAACTCTTTGAGTCGGAACTGTTCGGCCACGAGCGCGGCGCTTTCACCGGCGCCGACCAGCAGAAAAAGGGCCTGATCGAAGAAGCCGCTGGCGGCAGCCTGTTCCTTGACGAAATCGGCGAAATCCCGCCAGCCATTCAAGCCAAGCTCCTGCGCGTCATCGAAACCGGCACCTTCCGCCGCCTGGGCGGCACCAAGACGCTGCGCGCCGACGTGCGCTTCATCGTCGCCAGCAACCGCGACCTGCTCGGCATGAGCAAAAACGGCAGCTTCCGCAGCGACCTCTACTATCGGCTGTCGAGTTTCATCATCACCCTGCCGCCCCTGCGCGAGCGGCGCGAAGACATTCCGGCCCTGGCCCGGCATTTTCTCGACAGCTTCCGCAAGACGGAAGCCAAGGAACTGACGCCGGAAACCTTGAAGCGCCTCTTGGCCTACGACTGGCCGGGCAATGTGCGCGAACTGCGCAACACCGTCGAGCGCGGTTTCATCCTCTCCCGTGGGGCGCGCAAGATACTGCCCGACCACCTCGCCTTCATCCCCGGCCTCGTCAGCGGCAACAACGACACGACCCTACAGTACGGCTTCGAGCCGACGCTCGAAGACATCGAACGCGACTATTTCAGCAAACTGCTGGTCAAATACGGCGGCAACCGCCAAAAAGCCGCCGCCGCCCTCGGCATCAGCGAACGCCACGCCTACCGGCTGATCGTCAAATATCAGTTGTCGGATTTGTGAGCTGTGAGGTCCGATGGGCCTCATTCCATTGCCAGACCAAACGATTACTTTGTCGACTTCGCTCGATCTGAAAATGGAATCAGTCAGCCGCAGGCGCGCCGGATTCGGGCGGGGCTGTTTTTTTCGCCTCGCTCGCCGGGGCGATGCCGCCGGATGGCTTGCTGCCATAGGCCGCCGTTTTCGGGTAACCCGCCAAATCAAGCAGATTGTTGTAGGCGTTGGCCTCAAAACCGCGATAACTCTGCTGGCCAACCTTGATGCTCGGGACAAAAGCATCGCCAACCAGCGCCTTCAGTTCGTTGGCGTCTTCGGCCTTTTGCAGCATTTTTTCACTGAATGGCACGCCACGGCTGTTGAGCAGGTCGCGCGCCTGGCGGCACAAATCGGTGCAGTCGGCAGCCGTGTACAGAATCACCGGGAAATTTTCCCGCGCTTTGCGCGTGGCGAACGATTCGTCGCCGCTTGTCGCTGCTGGCTCACCGCTTGTGCGGCTGATCGCCTTGGCCTTGCCCGGCGGCGGCGTGTCGGAAATGACGACGCGGCCCGAGGAATCGATCCAGCGATAGGTTTCGGCGGCAACACCGGCGCTGACGAGGAGCGCAAGGCAGAGGACGGACAATTGACGCATCGGGATCTCCCTGGATAGGCTAGCCGACAATCATACCGCTATGGCGCAGCAGCGCGTCTACCGTTGGCTCGCGGCCACGAAAGGCGATGAAGGATTCGAGCGCCGGGCGGGCGCCGCCCATGCTCAGGATTTCGTCGAGAAAACGCCGCCCAGTAACGGTGTCGAACGGGCCGCCCGCTTCTTCAAAGGCGGCGTAGGCGTCCGCCGAGAGGACTTCGGCCCATTTGTAGCTGTAGTAACCGGCGGCGTAACCGCCGCCGAAAATGTGCGAGAAACTTTGTGGAAACCGCTGCCAGGCGGGCGGCAGGAGGACGGCGACTTCGGCGCGGACTTCGTTGAGGAGGTCGAGCACGGTTTTGTCGCCAGCGGGGTCGAAGCCGCCATAAAGCAGCATGTCGAAAAGGGAAAATTCGAGTTGGCGCACGGTCATCATGCCGCTCTGGAAATTTCTCGCCGCCCGCATTTTGTCGTAGAGCGGGCGCGGCAAGGGTTCGCCGCTGTCGATGTGGGCGGTCATTTCTTGCAGCACCGGCCATTCCCAGCAGTAGTTTTCCATGAACTGCGAGGGCAGTTCGACGGCGTCCCATTCGACGCCGTGGATGCCGGAAACGCCCAGTTCCTCGCCACGGGTGAGCAGGTGGTGCAGGCCGTGGCCGGTTTCGTGAAAGAGGGTGATGACTTCGTCGTGGGTGAAGGTCGCCGGTTTGCCGCCGACCGGGCGGGCGAAATTGCAGTTCAAGTAGGCGATGGGTTTTTGCCAACCAGCGCCGTCCCGGCGGCGCGACCGCGCTTCATCCATCCAGGCCCCGCCGCGCTTGGTTTCGCGGGCGTAGAGGTCGAGGTAAAACTGGCCGACCAGTTCGCCGCCCGGCGTTTCAAGGCGGTAGAAACGCGCGTCTTCATGCCAGAGCGGGGCCGTGTCCGGCTTGACGCGGACGCCGAACAGGCTTTCGATGACCTTGAACAGGCCACCGATGACCTTCGTCTCGGTGAAATATTGTTTGACCTCCTGCTCGGAAAAGGCGTAGCGCGCCTGCAACAGCTTTTCGGAAGCGTAGGCCGCATCCCACGGCTGAAAATCGGCGATGCCCAGCGTTTCTTTGGCAAACGCCTTGAGTTCGGCGATGTCTTTTTCGGCAAAGGGTTTGGCCTTGCCAGCCATGTCGCGGAGAAAAGCCAGCACCTGTTCCGGCGTGTCGGCCATTTTGGTTTGCAGCGAGAGTTGGGCGAAATTGGCAAAGCCGAGCATCCGCGCCTCTTCGCCGCGCAATTCGAGCAGCCGGGTGATGATCGGCGTGTTGTCCCATTCCGGCTTGCTGGCGCCATCGGTCAATTCGGCGGCGCGGGTGGCGTAGGCGCGGTAGAGGCGCTGGCGCAGCTCGCGGTTGTCGGCGTACTGCATGACCGGGCCGTAAGAGGGCGCGTGCAGGGTGAATTTCCAGCCGTCGCTCTCTATTTTTTGCGCCGCTTCGCGGGCGGCGGCGATGGCGTCAGCGGGCAGCCCGGCAAGCAGGCGCTCGTCGGTGATGATTTCGGCAAAGGCATTGGTCGCATCGAGCAGGTTTTCCGAAAATTTGGCGGCAAGCTGCGACAGTTCTTCCATGATCGCCTGATAGCGCGGCTTTTGTTCTTCCGGCAGTTCGGCCCCGGCAAGGCGGAAGTCGCGGATTTCGTTGGCGACGATCTGTTTCTGCTCGACGGATAACGTGGCGTATTCCGGGCTGGCTTTGAGGGCGCGATATTGGTCGAACAGTTTGAGGTTCTGCCCCAATTCGGCGTAAAAGCGCGAGACTTCCGGCAGCATTTCGTTATACGCCGCCCGCCAGTCGGGCACGTCATTGACCGAATGCAGATGGCCGACCACGCCCCAGGCGCGGCCAAGCGGCTCCAGCCCCAGCGCCAGCGCTCCGGCAAAATCCCGCCAGGTGGCGGGCGTGGCGTCGCTGGCAAGGCGCTCGATCAAGGCGCGGCCATCGGCCAACAGTTGCGTGATGGCCGGTTTGACGTGAGCCGGTTGAATGAGGTCGAAACGGGGAAGGTCGGTGAAGTCGAGGAGGGGGTTTGGCGGGGTGGTCATGGCGATGGTTTTTGGAATGGTTGGCGTTTGCGGCGTTTGTAAGGTTTGTAGGATGGGTAGAGCGCAGCGAAACCCATCGCGCGCCGTTAGCGTCATCCTGATGATGGGTTTCGCTGCGCTCTACCCATCCTACGGCGGCTTTACGATCAATTTTTAGTAAACACGGGGCAGGGAAAACCGCGCCCCCGCTTGGTACTTCTGGAGCCACTTCGTCGGGCGGTGTTTTTTCCGACGTGTTGGGATACCAGCCTTCCGGCGAGGGCAAAGCCAGTATAGACCTGCGGCGCTGAAAACTGTTTTTTTTACAGCCTTTGCCCGGTCAGCTTTTCGCAGGCTTCGAGATATTTGGCGCTGGTTTTGGCGATGACTTCGGCGGGGAGTTTCGGGCCGGGGGCTTTTTTGTTCCAGTCGAGCGTTTCAAGGTAATCGCGCACGTACTGCTTGTCGTAGGACGGCGGATTGCTGCCTTCGACGTACTGGTCGGCGGGCCAGAAACGCGAGGAATCGGGCGTCAGCGCCTCGTCGATGAGGTGCAGCGTCCCGGCGGCGTCGATGCCGAACTCGAATTTGGTGTCGGCAATGAGGATGCCGCGCGTCGCGGCGTAAGCGGAAGCCTCCTGATACAGCCGGAGGGCGGCGTCGCGGGCTTCGGCGCATAGTCCGGCGCCGGTTTTGCCGGTGTTTTTGAGGGCGTCCTGCAAAGCCGCCTCGCAATCGGCGGCGGCGCGCGCGAAGGAGACATTTTCGTCATGGTCGCCCGCTTCGGCCTTGGTTGCCGGGGTGAAAACCGGTTGCGGCAGTTTTTGCGCCATTTTGAGGCCGCCCGGCAGGGTAATGCCGCAAATCGCGCCAGTCTGCTGGTAATCCTTCCAGCCGGAGCCGATCAGGTAACCACGGACCACGGCTTCGATCGGCAGGGGTTTGAGTCGCTTGACGACGATGGCGCGACCGCGCACCTGCGCGCGCTCGTTGTCGGCGACCACCGATTCGGGGTCGATGCCGGTCAACTGGTTGGGGACGATGTGGCCGAGCCGGGCGAACCAGAAATTGGCGACCGCCTGCAAGACCGCGCCTTTTTGCGGAATCGGGTCGGGCAGGATGACATCGAAGGCGGAAAGGCGGTCGGTGGTGACGATCAGGAGCTTATCGACGCCAACGGCGTAAATGTCGCGGACTTTGCCCTGGGAAATGAGTGGCAGGCTGGTAATGGATGAAGCGAAAAGTGGCGCGGTCACGGCGGCTGTCCCAAAAAGCCTCGATTATAAATCAGTGCTCGGCGCCTTCTTCGGCGGCGAGTCTTCGGCGCATCCGCCGCGTGCCCCAGGCGAGCAGTCCGGCGATGATCGGGATCGAGACGGCGGTGATGATGTCGGTATCGAGGTGATGCAGGAGTTTGGTGCCTTTGGCGAGGTATTGCACCAGTTGCGAGCCGTAGTAGGTGAGGACGACCACCGACAGTCCTTCGACCGTTTCCTGCAAGCGCAATTGCAGTTTGGCGCGGCGGTTCATTTGCCCCAGCAGTTCCTGATTCTGGCGCTCCAGTTCAATATCGACGCGCGTCCTCAGCAACTGGCTGTTGCGGGCGACGCGGGCGGAGAGTTCTTCCTGACGGCGGCTGATCGCTTCGCAGGTGTTCATCGCGGGCAACAGGCGGCGCTGCATGAATTCGGTGAAAGTCGGCAGCCCCGGAATGCGCGTCTCGCGCAGTTCCTCGATGCGCTGGATGACCAGACTGTGATAGGCGGCGGCCGCGCCAAAACGGAAGGTGGTGCGGGCGACCGAGTGCTCGACCTCGGCGGCCAGCGTCGACAGGGCCGAGAGCACATCACGCTCGTCATCCGGCGTGCGCGCCTGGCCGATCCGGTCCATCAACCCGGCCAACTGTTTTTCGCCATTGTGCAGCCAGCGGCTGATTTCCTTGGCCACCGGCAGGCCGAGCAGGGCCATCAGCCGGTAGGTTTCGATCTCGACCAGCCGCTGCACGGTACGCCCGGCCTGGCGCAGGGTCATGCCAGCATTGAGCACGAGAAAGCGCGAAAAACCGTTGTCGAGCATGAAATCGGTAAATATCCAGGCCGCGTCATCAGCGACTTTGGCGGCCACCATCGTCCGGCCATTGGGGATCAGGCCATCGAGCACCGATTCCGGGCTGACCTCATCGACCGAGCGCAATTCAACCTGGGTGGCGACCATCAGTTGCCCGGGAATGCCAGCCAGCCAATCCGGGGCCACGGCGTCAAAAGCGGTGGCGTCGGGATGCAGCGCCTCGCCTGCCGCCAGATCCCGGAAAAAGGTGTAGCCGGAAAATTCCGTGTGCAACTCCCAACGCATACGAAAAGCCCCGGTTTCGACCATCAGGTGCGCATCCGAACTATCGACCGAGGTGCACAGATGGCTTTGCAGCAGTTTGGCGAGATTGTCGCGTTCGTTTTGCCCATCGCTCGCGCTGCTGTGTTTGAAAACCAGATGCGAAACCAGCACCGGCCCGGCCAGCGGCACCGGGGGGCGGGCGTGGAATTCGTTATTGAGCCGCTGACGCAGCGGATGTTCTTTGAGATTGGCGAGGGTCAGGCGCGGGTGCATTTCAGGGTACAGGAGTCAGATAGGGAGAGAATTCGAGGTTAAGGGCGCGGCCCGTTTCGTCGAGGAGAAACTGGCGGAACTGGATACCGGCGGGCAGGAGGCGCTTGGTGTTCATGTGCACGACATTCCAGGTGCGCTCGACCGGCGTGCAGGCGGCATCCAGAATCGCCACTTCGCCGATGCGCAACTCCAGCGACAGGGTATGCAGCGACAGGAGGCTGATACCCATCCCGGCCATCACCGCCTGTTTGATCGTTTCGTTGCTGCCCAGACTGATCGTGCGCCGGGGCGTAAATGACTGGTTCCTGAACATTTCTTCGGCCACCTGACGCGAACCGGAGCCTTCCTCACGCAACAGAAAAGTCTCGTCAGACAATTCCTGGAGGGGGAATTTTTTGCGCCCGCGCCAGGGATGATCGACCGGCGCGACCAGCACATAAGGGTGCGGGGCCATGACCTCGCCCTGCGCCTCGACTTCAAGCGGAATGCGCCCCATGACGGCGAGATCAATCATATTGTCCTGCAATTTTTGCAACAACATACTGCGGTTGCCAATCGTGAACTGCACGTCGATCCCCGGATGCGCCTTGCCAAACTGGGCCAAGAGACGCGGCATGAAATACTTGGCAGTGCTGACCAGCCCGACCGACAGGAGACCGCTTTCGCCGCCGCTCAAGGCTTGCAGGCTGGCCTCGGCATCCTTGATTTCGCCGAGCACGCGCAAGGCATGATGCACCAGCAACTCCCCCGCCCCGGTCAACGCCACACCGCGCCCCATACGCTCGAACAGCGGCAGACCGACATTGCCTTCGAGCTGCTTCAACTGCATCGACACCGCTGGCGGCGTCAAATGCAACTCTTCCGCCGCCCGAACATAACTCTGATGGCGGGCGGCGACGACAAAAATCTGCAACTGGCGCAAGGTGAGGGTGCGGACGAAATTCATTGAAAGCTGAATGTTTCGGCAATGACGACAAGCGTTAGCTTAACTCTAAAGCTTTCAACCGGAAAACAAATGACTGAAATTGACGGGGTAGTTCCCATCCTGCGCCACTTCACGCCAATGAAATTGCGGTTGATAGATATGAAGCAGCGGCCTTGAGCGGCGGGACTGTTACGGCATCTTGTTTTTACAAAAGGTTCCGGCATTGCTGCCGGAAGTAACTTTCCTGATCGGAGGTTAGTCCCAAGGTTGCAGTAATGCGGGTTTCGCATTCGCCTTGCAGCCCGACCGTACCTCGGTAGCACCCCACCTTCCGCTGTGCCTGACTCCATCCCGACAGGCCGGATGTCGCCGTGATCTTCATCAGACAGGCATGGATGCGATTACGGGTTTCCGAGTCATCGGGGCCACCACTGGTTTTTTGGGGCTGACCAAGTATCGCGGGTGGCGTCAGCTCGGTCGTGCTCGCTTGCTGGGCTTGAGCGATGATATTTTTCTGCCGTTGGAGATCGGCTCGGTGATCTCTGAGCGAAGCTGGATTGATATGCTCGCTGGGCGCGATGGAAACCGTTACCTTGCCTTCGTCACAGGGCAACGATGAAATCATTATTTTCCCGTTGGCGTTCCTGCACTTGTAGGCGTCGGCGTGGGTCAGGGAATAGGGCAAGAAAAACAACAATAAAAAGAAGTAAGGTCGCATTGCGGTGTAAATGGCCGTCCGGCTATTAGTTCAGCAATCAAACACACATCCCGTTCGGACTGAGCCTGTCGAAATCCGCTCTCCACACAGCCCTTCGCTCCTTCCTGACGCTCATGGCTCAGAAGGCGGGCACTGAGTGGCCACAAGATACATATTTGGTTGCTGGGTTAATAATCAAAAGGTGTGGTGAGAGTCATTTATCTGTCCAATCCGATGATGCTCGATTTGCGGAATTCGTCGCTGGGGAAGACGCGGCCACTCAGCAAAGTCTGGAAGATGTGTTTGAAAACCAGGCCGGGTTCGCCTTTTTTGGTTCCGGAGCGGAAATAGGAATGACCCTTGGGGTTGTCGTAGAGGGTGTTCACTTCGTCGCAGTCGATGGCGTAGACATTTTTCGGTGTCTTATCCATGTCTTCCGGCCCGGTGTGGCCGAGGCGGCGCGAGGCTTCGGCGTTTTTCAGGTTGGCGACCTTGCTGGCGCGCAGGGCGAGATCGTCGGAGGCGTAATAGACGACGACATTGCGCGAGGCGTGGCTGATGAGTTCGCCTTCCTCACCTTTGTGCAGTGATTCGTTGACGATGTCGGCAGCGACGAGAAAGGTGTTGCGAAAGAGCAGCGGCAGTCCCTGCGGCTGGTCGTAGCGCCGCCAGTTGGCGAGCGTCTGGCGCAGCACGCGGTTGCCCATCGAGTGGGCGAGGATGTTGATGCGTTTGAGGCAGGGATCGTCTTCGGGATTGGCTGCGGCTGAATTGCGCCAGGCCATGAAACGCTGCATCAGGCGGGCGAAGGTGAAGGCGCTCTGGTCGGCGGCTTTCTGGTCATCCCAGTAGTCCTTGATGATGCCAAGGTCGGCGTCGCACGGCCAGATCAGCGGCAGAACCAGGATTTCGCCGGGTTTTTGCTTGTCGCACAGCTTCTGGAGTTCTTCGGCATTGGCGAAAATGTCTTCGGGCAGGTTGGAGAAGCCGTGGATATAGATGAGAACCTGGCGGCATTTTGCCGTTTTCAGGGTTTGCAGCATCTGCATACTGCCGATTTCCTCATACTGCCCTTTTTTGTGACGCTGGCAGCAGAAGAAACTGCGCGAGGATGAGTTGTTTTGGAGGTCGAAAACAAAGTTTTTGTTGAATTCCGGCTCGGTGTTGATGGTCGGCATCCGGCTGGTAATGAACAGCATGGCGTTGTCTCCTCGGAAATGGCGGGCCTGCGGCGAAGGCCGGATTTGACGTTAGTGCGACCGGAGCGCCTATGTCAATCGCATTTTGGCGTCTGGTTCGGCCAAAA